>NZ_DAORSO010000329.1:0-1587 GCF_035443565.1 Ornithinibacter sp.
G
The DNA here is from genome assembly GCF_035443565.1 of Ornithinibacter sp. NCBI lineage: Bacteria > Bacillati > Actinomycetota > Actinomycetes > Micrococcales > Intrasporangiaceae > Ornithinibacter > Ornithinibacter sp. The sequence continues at coordinate 2 of NZ_DAORSO010000329.1, forward strand.
GGTACGCGGTCGATGCCAGCGGGTTCCACCCCTCGACGTTGACGTACTGGCGTCGGCGGCTCGCGGCCAGCCAGCGTCCGCAGCGGATCTTCGAGGTGGTGCGTGAGGTCATCACCTCGACCGGGGTCCTGGCCGGCAAGACGCGGCGGGCGTTGGACTCCACCGTGCTGGACGACGCGGTCGCCCGGCAGGACACGGTCACCCAGCTGATCGCGTCGATCCGCCGGGTCGGGCGTGACGTCCCGGGCGCCGCCGAGCTGGTCACCACGCACTGCACCCGGTTGGCCGTCGTCACGGGCCAGGACTACACCGCCACGGGCAAGCCGCGGATCGCATGGGACGACCACAGCGCCCGGGAGGATCTGGTCACCGCACTGGTGGGCGACGCCCTGGCGTTGCTGACCTCGTTGGACGACACCGAGCACGACGCCGATGGTGTCCCGCATGGGCTCGCGCTGATCCAGGACGGCGGCGGCCGCGCCGCCGAGGCCGTCGCGCTGCTTGCCCTGGTCGCGGGGCAGGACGTGGAACCCGCGCCGGGCTCGGACGGCACTGACGGGCGGTGGCGGATCGCCCGCAAGACCGCACCGGACCGGGTGATCTCCACGGTGGACCCCGACGCCCGGCACGCGCACAAGACGCGGGAGCGTCGCCAGGACGGGTTCAAGGCCCACGTCGTCATCGAGCCCGACACCGGGCTGATGACCAAGGTCGCACTGACCAAGACCAACGGGAGTGCGAACTCCGACGCTACGGTCGGCGCCGACCTGGTCACCACCGACCCCACCATCACCGACGGTGCGGCCGTGCAGGTCCTGGGTGACTCCGCCTACGCCACCGGCGACATGCTCGCCAAGCTCGCGGAGAAGAAGTGGACACCGCTGCTCAAGCCGTGGCCGCTGCGGCCCGCGGTCGAAGGCGGGTTCACCCTGGACGACTTCACCCACGACCCCCACAAACAGATGATGACCTGCCCCGCCGGGACCACCCGCGCAGTCAGCAGCAAGGGCACCGTCACCTTCGGCGTCGCGTGCAGAGGCTGCCCGCTGCGGGCGCGGTGCACCACCTCAGCCCAGGGCCGAACGATCAAGATTGGCGAGCATCACCAGCTGCAACGCGAGCACCGGCAACGCGCTGAGCACCCCGACTTCCAAGCCGTGTACCGCCAGCACCGGCCGATGGTCGAACGCTCCATCGCCTGGCTCACCCGCGGCAACCGGCGCGTGCCCTACCGCGGCGTGGACAAGAACAACGCCTGGCTGCACCACCGCGCCGCCGCGCTCAACCTCCGCCGCCTCCTCGCGCTCGGGCTGACCCGCCAAGACGGGGCCTGGGCACTGACCTGAAAGGCCGGCCACGGCCCCTTGACAGGCCCGACGCACCCGGCGCAAAGTCGATTACGACGGGCAGGACGAACTCGTAGTCGCGCCTTGAGCGCTGACCTAACCATTGCGGCACAGACCGCCTTGAGGTGTCCTGCCCGTCCTCACGAGCAAACCGACACCTCGAACACCGCCTTGTTCAGCAGTCTCCTAGTCGAGGATGACGTCCCGGCCTTCGTCCCGCAGACGGGCGAGGTTGTCGAG
>NZ_DAORSO010000330.1:0-1584 GCF_035443565.1 Ornithinibacter sp.
CACCGATGACGGCGTCGCCCCACTTCAGGTAGGAGATGACGTCGCTCCAGCCCTCACCGAGGGCGCCGCGCTGGTCGCCGTCGCTGTAGCCGAGGTCGCCACCACCGACGAGCCGGCTGGAGACGCCGTGCCCGTACTCGTGGGCGATGACGTCACCGTCGACGTCGCCGTCGCGGTAGGGCCGGGTCGGCGCCCACATGTACATCTGCATGCGCGGGCTCTGCCCGTCGACGGGGGTGCCGAAGTTCGCGTTGTTCAGGCAGCGGATGGCCTCGTCGTCGCCCGGGCTGTTGGTGCCCTTGTCGTCGACGCAGCCGAAGTCCCACCCGTCCTGGGCCTCGGCGAGCACCGGGTCGTTGCCCGAGCCGCCCCGGCCGTAGTTGTCGATCTGGAAGTTGCCGCTCGCCTCGTCGAAGCCGTGGCCGTAGAGCCAGTCGTGCATGACGTTGGTGTAGTAGAAGAGCTGGGTGATCGCGGCGTCCCGGTCGGCATCCAGGGCCGCGAGGGAGTCGACGTCGGCGGTGCTGCGCCAGGTGTCGCCGAAGGCGTAGTTGAAGTGCTGGTACCCAGGGTCTCCGCTCGCGGGGGTCTGCGGCTGGTACTCGTTGTTCGCGTCGTCGTCGTTGCGGTCGAGGTAGGCGTTGACGTTGTTGCCGCTCGTCGTCGTCCCGTTGACCCACGAGCCGTCGAGGCCGGTGAACGCGGTGACCTGACGGGTTGCACCCGCGGCCTCCGGGTGCTGTTCGCGCCACACCGTGCCCTCCGGCCCGGCGTGCGCGTAGCGGCTCGTGCGATCGAGCACCGAGCCGGTGTCGGCGTCGACGGTGCTCTCCCACCACTGCTGCCCGGACGACTCGATGTCGGTCACCCAGGCAAGGCGCAGCGACTGCCCGTCGGCGCTGGGGTACCAGACGAGCTCGGCGGTCACGGGGCGCTCACTCACCGTTCCCTCCCCGTAGACGTTCGGGAAGGTCTTCTTCCCGGTGCTGCGCACGTCGGCCTCACGCAGCGGCCGATCGGGCTTCGCGCCCTGCTTGGCGGCCGAGACGTCAAGGGCCTGGCGGGCGGTGAGACCTGCCGACGGGCCCCTGGACGTGGTCCCCTTGGCCAGCCGCCCGGATGCCGACATCACCCGCCCGTCGGGCGACACGACCACCGTGAGCACGGCATCCGTCACCCGAAGTCCCTCGACGCGCTGTCCCACGTGCACGGCGGTCGCGCCGGTCGTCAGGCGCTACGCCTTGGTGACCACGAGTGTCTTCCCCGCCCCCGAGCCCAGACCGAAGTCGCTCCCCGCCGACTTGGCGTAGGCCACGGCGATGTCCTCGGCGGGTGCCTTCGAGGGCTTGGTCAGCCCCCCGGGTGACGAGGTCGACTCCACGCGCCCGAAGGCGTTGCGGCGCACGAGGTCGCCCGCCCCCGGTGGCGAGGCGCTCGACGCCCCCGGTTTGCGGTCCGGGGCCGCGGCCACCGCGGCGACGGGCGCCGCGAGGCTGAGGACGAGAACGGCACCGAGACCGAGGGAGAGGGATCGACGAGCGCGCATGACGTCCTCCAGTGAGGCCACCTCGCCCCAACCCGGCC
>NZ_DAORSO010000331.1:0-1583 GCF_035443565.1 Ornithinibacter sp.
CGGCCTGCGCGTGGTGACGCGCGGCCTCGTGCACATCTACCACGCCGACGGGCACGATGTCGCCGCCCTGTCGGGCATCGACCTCGTCGTGGCGGCGGGGGAGCGGTTGGCGCTCCTCGGCCCGTCCGGTGCTGGGAAGTCGACGTTGCTCACCCTGTTCGGCGGCCTGCTGCGCCCGAGCGCCGGACGCCTGCTCGTCGGCGACCGGGAGCTCAGCCAGCTCACCGAAGCCGAGCTCGACGAGGTACGCGGCACCGAGGTCGCGATGGTCCTGCAGGGGGCGGCACGCAACCTGCTGCCCTACCTCTCGGCACGGGGCAACGTCGCGTTCGCCCAGGGTGCGGCGCGCCAGCGCGGCCGTGACGTGCCCACCCCCGACGAGGTCCTCGACCTCGTCGGGTTCCCCGCGGCATCCGCCGACGGCCCGCTGGACCACCTGACCCCCGGCGCCCTCCAGCTGCTCGCCGTGGCGGTCGCCGTCTCGTGCCGACCGGGGCTGTTGCTCGGTGACGAACCGACGAGCCAGCTCGACCACGGCGCGCGCGACGTCGTGCTCGAGGCGTTGGCGCAGGTCAACCGCCAGTGGGGCACCACCGTCATCATCGTGACGCACGACCCCGACGTCGCCGCAGCGATGCCGCGCACGATCACCATTCGCGACGGCCGGGTCGGTGCCGAGGGCCGCGAGGGTGAGGAGTTCGCCGTGGTCTCGGCCGACGGCTCGGTGCCGCTGCCGCCCCACGCCCTGGCCGCCATCCCACCGGGATCCCTGGTGCGACTGCACGAGGAGGACGGCCGCTGGGTGCTCGTCGTCGAGGAGGAGAGTCCATGACCGTGTCCGCTCACGCCGTTTCCCCGGATGCCGCGCCCGCCGTCGCGTGCACCGGCCTGGTCGTGCGCTTCGGCGCCACCACGGCGCTCGACGCGGTTGACCTCGTGGTGCACCCCGGTGAGCTCGTCGCCGTCACCGGCCACTCCGGGGCGGGCAAGAGCACCCTGCTCTCGGTCGTGGCCGGCATCGTCACACCCGATGCCGGGGATGTGCTCGTGGGCGGGCGCCCGGTGGCCGGGGTGGCCGAGGCCGTCGAGGCCGGGGTGGCGCTCATCCCGCAGGGCAACGGGCTCGCAGCGATGCTGACGGCACGGGAGAACGTCCTGGTCCCGCTGCTTGCCCGTGGAGTGGCTCCCGAGGACGCGCCTGCTCGAGCGGCCGCCGCGCTGGATTCCGTCGGGCTGGGTGAGGTGTTCTCGCACCTCGTCGAGGAGCTGTCCGGCGGGCAGCAGCAGCGCGTGGCCGTGGCGCGTGCGCTGGCCTTGGACTGCCTCGTGCTGCTGGCTGACGAGCCGACCTCGGAACTGGATCACACGAACCGCGAGGTCGTGCTGCGACGGCTGCGCGCGCGGGCCTCACAGGGGGCAGCGGTCGTCATGGCCACGCACGACCCGGAGGCGGCCGCAGCGGCCGACCGAGTGGTGCACCTCGACGACGGCGCCCTCACCACCCCTGACGTCGTGCATTCCATCTACCTGAGAACCACCCAACCGGCCTCCCGAGGGTGGCTGGAATGCACGAAGTCGTCTAG
>NZ_DAORSO010000332.1:0-1571 GCF_035443565.1 Ornithinibacter sp.
GGCGCGCAGCCGCCCACGGCATGCTCGCCGTGCGTCGATCCGGCTCTGAGGGTCAGCCGCCCGAGGCCTTCGACCTGACGACCTCGACGGCCTCCTCGGCCGGGATGCCGAGCACCCGGGCGCGGTCGAGATAGGCCTGAGCCGCCTCCTCGAGCGCTCGCTGCGGGGTCGCGGCCCGGGGAGGGGTCGGCGCGACCCGGGTGCCGCCACCTCGGCGCGACAGGACGTACCCACCGTGCTCGAGCTCGCGGTACGTGCGGGCCACGGTGCCGGGGGCGAGGCCGAGGTCGGCCGCCAGCTGACGCACCGGCGGCATCCGGTCCCCCGTCATCAGCACGCCCGAACCGATGAGATCGGCGAGTTGTCGGCGCAGCTGCTCGTAGGGCGGGGTCGGGTCGAGCACGTCGACCGTGACGGTGGACAGGCTCATCGAACCGGCGCACCCAGCGGCGCGGCATCCCCCGTCAGGGGCCGGGGCAGGTCGTCGACGCGGATCGACGGAGTGAGTGCGAGCCAGGCGAGCATGCTGAAGGCACCCCCGGTGGCCAGCGGGGCGATGACCCACGCGGCCCAGAGGACGACGGATTCCCCGACGCCGAGCGGGCACGTGCCACCGGACAGTGCCGAGGCGATGAAGAGTGCCACCGGGCCAAGCGTTGCGAGCACCGTCACCGTGGCGGCGGTGAGCACGTTGCCCACCGACCAACGGCGCAACATGGTGTCAAGGTCGTGGCTGTCGACGCCCGGCCTAGGCCGGGAGACGATGACGCGCAGCGCCACGGTGACGAGCGCAGCCAGCACGAGGAGAGCGGCGGCGAGTGGGACCGCGTAGAACGATCCGGGCCACGGGCCACGCCCCGAACTCGTGAGCACGGGGCCCAGGTCAGGGTCGAGCACGGTGCAGGTCTGGGTGAAGATTCGGCCTGGTCGGCCCATGTCATCGGCCGACCCCCACGCGGCACCGATGGCCAGGGCCGCGACGAGGAGGGCCGAGGCCACGGCAAGCACCGTGGACAGCACCTTGGGAAGGACCGCCTTGACGGTGCGGGTCTCGACCGTGGCAGTGCGGCGGATGCCGACCGCGGGCCGAGCCGTCAGCTCGCCGGCGATGGTCCCGATGAGGACGCTCGCACCCAGGGCTGCTGGAGCGAGCGCCGAGACGCGGCCCAGGGCGTCCAGCCGCTGGCCGGCGTCCAGCAACACCAGTGCCGCGACGGCACCGATGAGGAGCCCGACCATCCGCCAGCGCCGGGTGTGCCGGGCGATCTCGACCACGTCACCGTGTTCGGTGGGCGCCACGGTGACGACGACGCGGTTGCGCAGAGCGACCAGGAGGCCGATCGCAACACACGGCAGGGCGAAGACGATGGCTCGCATATCCACTCCTTTGTATCGATTACTTGCTACAAATGGCATTCTTGCGGTCGCGAGCTCCTTGTGTCAAGTCCTTGACACAAGGAGTCCTTGGAGGCCCGTGAGCGATCCCGCCGCCCGTTCCCAACGCCCTACGGGCACGGGCGTGCGAGGATCGGGCAGGTGAACAGCCCCCTCGACTGGATCCGCGCCGCGGC
>NZ_DAORSO010000333.1:0-1570 GCF_035443565.1 Ornithinibacter sp.
ACTCGGACCCGGCACATCCAGGGCGCTCGGGTGATCGCGATCGACGGCAAGACGGGAGGGTGTCAAGTTGTCTGTGTAAGTGAGGTGGGTCACATGGGGTTACAGGTGGGTGTTGATGCGGTCGGGGTAGACGAGGGCGAGCTCGCCCAGGGCTGCTTTCCAGCCTTGGATGACGGAGCCTTCGACGAGCTTGCCGGGGGCCTTGCGGGGGCTGCCCTTGGGTAGGCCGGCTTCCTTGGCGCGTTCCCGGGCGCGTTTGTCCTCGATGGTGCGGATCGCCAGCCAGAGGAGCTTGATCGCGGCGGCGTCGTTGGGGAAGTGGCCACGGTTCTTGATGATCTTGCGCAGCTGGTAGTTCAGGCTCTCGATGCTGTTCGTCGTGTAGATGACCTTCCTCAGGGCGGGCCCGAACGCCAGGAACGGGGTGAACCGCTCCCAGGCGTTCTCCCACGATGCGACCGCGGCGGGGTACTTCTTGCCCAGCGTGGAGTCCGCGAACGTGGTCAGCGCCATGAGAGCGGCGTCCTCGTTGGCGGCGGTGTAGATCGGGCGCAGCATCGCGGCGACGGCCTTGCGGTCGGTGTAGGACACGAACCGCATCGAGGCCCGGATCAGGTGTACTACGCAGGTTTGGACCATCGCCTGCGACCAGGTCGCCTCGATGGCCTCGGGGAAGCCGGTCAGGCCGTCGCAGCACACGATCAGCACGTCCTTGACGCCGCGGTTGGCGAGCTCGGCGCACACCGACGCCCAGAACTTCGCGCCCTCGCTGGCTTGGATCCAGATCCCCAGGACGTGCTTGACCCCGTCCATGTCGACCCCGACGGCGATGTGCGCGGCCCGGTTGGCCACGTGCGCCCCGTCGCGGATCTTGACCACGAGGGCGTCGAGGTAGATCACCGGGTAGAACGCCTCGAGCGGGCGGGTCTGCCACGCGGTGACCTCCTCGGCCACGGCGTCGGTGACCTTGCTGATCGTCTCGTGCGACAGGTCGGTGCCCAGCGTGGACGCCAGGTGGTGCTGGATGTCGCGGATCGTCATCCCGCCCGCGTACAGGCTGATGATCATGTCCTCCAGCCCGCCCAGGCGGCGGGCGCCCTTGGGCACCAGCGCCGACGCGAACGTGGAGTTCCGGTCCCGAGGCTGGTCCAACGCGATATCGCCGACCTCGGTGCCCACCGTCTTGGGGGTGCTCCCGTTGCGCGAGTTGCCCGACCCCTTACCGGCCGGGTCGCCCTTGTCGTAACCCAGGTGCCCGGTCAGCTCGGCCTCCATCCCCCGCTCGAGGACGGCCTTGATCATCTCGGGCAGGAACCCGCCCTCACCGGTCAGCGACAGCCCACGCTCATCCGTGGCAGCCATCAACTGGTCCAGCATCTCGTCGGTGAACAGCTCCCGACGCAACCGGCGAGCCTCGGGCTCGACAGCGTCCTTCTTCGCTTGCTTGGTCATGCTCACAATCAAACTCCTTCAGGTTGGCAACCCCCTCGCTTACACAGACCATCTGATACCACCCAAGACGGTGCGCGGCGCAAGAACCGGGGCGCGTGCGGCGCCGCATCTGATCGCT
>NZ_DAORSO010000334.1:0-1569 GCF_035443565.1 Ornithinibacter sp.
CCGCACTCACCCTTCGCCGAACTCGGCCTCACCTATGACGACGTCCTGCTCCAGCCGGGCGAGACCGACGTCATCCCGAGCGAGGTCGACACCACGGCCCGGCTGACGCGCGAGATCTCCATCCGCGTCCCGCTCGTCTCGGCGGCGATGGACACCGTGACCGAGGCCCGCATGGCGATCGCGATGGCCCGCCACGGCGGCCTCGGGGTGCTGCACCGCAACCTCTCGATCGAGGACCAGGCCTACCAGGTCGACCTCGTCAAGCGCACCCAGACCGGCATGATCTCCAACCCGGTGACCATCGGCCCCGACGCGACCCTCGAGGAGCTCGACGAGATCTGCGGCCGCTACCGCGTGTCGGGCCTGCCCGTCATCGACGAGTCCCAGCGCCTGCTCGGCATCGTCACCAACCGCGACCTGCGCTTCACCCCGGTCGCCGAGTGGGCCGACACCATCGTGCGTGACGTCATGACGCCGATGCCGCTCATCACCGGTCACGTCGGCATCAGCCACGACGAGGCCACGCTCCTGCTGCGCCAGCACAAGCGCGAGCGCCTGCCGATCATCGACGAGCAGGGGCGCCTGCAGGGGCTCATCACCGTCAAGGACTTCGTGAAGTCCGAGCAGTTCCCGAACGCCAGCAAGGACGCCGACGGGCGCCTGCTCGTCGGCGCGGCCGTCGGGTACTTCGGGGAGGCCTGGCAGCGCGCGACGACCCTCGTGGATGCCGGGGTGGACGTCCTCGTCGTCGACACCGCCCACGGTCACGCCCGTCTCCTGCTCGAGATGATCGAGCGGGTCAAGCGTGACCCGGCGACCCGCCACGTGCAGGTCATCGGCGGCAACGTCGCGACCCGGGCGGGGGCACAGGCGCTCATCGACGCCGGTGCCGATGCCGTCAAGGTCGGGGTCGGCCCCGGGTCGATCTGCACCACGCGCGTCGTCGCGGGCGTCGGCGTCCCGCAGGTCACCGCCATCTACCAGGCGTCGCTCGCGTGTGCCCCGGCCGGTGTGCCGCTCATCGGGGACGGTGGCCTGCAGTACTCGGGCGACATCGCCAAGGCCCTCGTGGCCGGTGCCGACACGGTCATGATCGGCTCGCTGCTGGCCGGCTGCGAGGAGAGCCCGGGCGAGCTCGTCTTCATCAACGGCAAGCAGTTCAAGGCCTACCGCGGCATGGGCTCGCTCGGCGCGATGTCGTCACGGGGCAAGAAGTCGTACTCCAAGGACCGCTACTTCCAGGCCGACGTCACCTCCGACGACAAGATCGTCCCCGAGGGCATCGAGGGCCAGGTGGCCTACCGCGGCCCCGTCGGGGCGGTTGCCCACCAGCTCATCGGCGGGTTGCACCAGTCGATGTTCTACGTCGGTGCGCGCACCGTGCCCGAGCTGAAGGCGCGCGGCCGCTTCATCCGCATCACGCCCGCTGGGCTGCGCGAGTCGCACCCCCACGACATCACCGGCATCGTCGAGGCGCCGAACTACTCCCAGGGCTGACGTCAGTCGCCGATGATGGCGTCGCGGTAGGACGCCAGGGCGAGCCCGCCCTCGGCCGTGCGGTCCACCGAC
>NZ_DAORSO010000335.1:0-1563 GCF_035443565.1 Ornithinibacter sp.
ACATGCATGGCTTAATCTTTGAGACAAGCATATGACTACTGGCAGGATCAACCAGGTAACTTTGTTGTCAGTGAGGAAATCTTCCTCAAAGAGCCCGAAGGCAGATTGATTGGATTTCCACACTCACACACTTCAGCCGAAGCTGGGCGTGTAATTGTTGACAAAAGTCAAATCGTTAGGAAGTGTCCGAAAACACAACCTGACTCTTTGGTTCTTTCAACCTCACACTACGTGACCTTCCAAAAGCTAACAGCTTATCTGACCAGCGAGGGCCAGGAAACGAGCTTCCAGATGATACACGTTTGATGCAAGTCGGGCTAACAAAAACTAAGCTCAAGCCTCCAGAACTAGCGGTACTCAAACCCGGTCAAATCCCACTTGAGGTGGTAAGTGATCGAATCCTCGAACCGTTTCGTGCCTTTGGCGGGCAGTGATTGCTAACACGAGGCTTGCGGTTGTTTTAGTTTAAATGTCTACTCATCGAGTAAGCATACAAACTGCAACTATCTTCGAGTACAAATGACGTAATCACCCATACCCTTTGCTCAATGAGCACCAAAAAAGCGTTTCGACTAGGTGATCGTAAACGAACACTTTCATCGAGAACCACATTTTTGGCTAATGTCTTAGTGTCTGGGCTTCTTAAACAGACACCGCCAATTATTTTCTCCTTTTTTCTCCTTAAAAGAGTAGTCAGAATACAACCAAGAGCCTCAAGTTTGACCAAACATGACAATTTCTTGCCCGAGTGAAACGCCCCGTCTTCGACCCATGGTTGTACCCAATTTCCCTCTTAAAAAGCAACCTTTGTGCTCAAGGACCAGATTTACACGAGGAACTAGCCTCGTACTACTCCTTTTAAAGCATTCCAGTTGTGGAATTCAGATCAGAACGTCCGAGCAATGATGATTCCCTCAGGCTTTTACCCCCTTGGTTACCACCCTTACCCTTACGCTGGACCCTCTTTTGAGGGGACAAAAAGCCGAAGCTTACGAGCAGACTGCACCGCAGGGCCTCGAAAACCGAGGTTTACTACTGTGCTTGCCTGTTGTCCCCCCAGGAAGTGATAAACAACTTTGGCAGGGCTTATAGTTGGTCTCCACTTTGACCAGCTACCCTTTAAGCTTTCAGTTGCCCACCACCCTCCACCTATTATACCTTACCCCCCCCAGGTATAAAAAACAAGTTGAACGCGGTTAAAGTGGCGGAAATGGAGGGAAGAGAAGGGGGAAGTGAGGGAGAAGTGGGGGGAACCTAATAGAAGCATTGGGGAGTGTAAAAAAGTGTGTTACACGAGTTGCTTTCGTCCCGCGTGTTCGTACGTATACTATAGGGGGAGTTAGCACGGTACAAGGGGGGGTCCAGGAGAGTGGGTTAGAGAAGAGAGAGAGGGCTGAAACTTTTACCATAGTTTCTAACAAGCATATAAACATTAACCAAATAGAAAAAACCAAAAAAAATTTTTTTTTTTTTTTTTTCATTTTTGTGTCTAAGGGGGGGACCCCTAGTGTATTTCAGGGTATTCGACCCCTAGCTCGGTGGGTAAGTGGAACTACGATGAGA
>NZ_DAORSO010000336.1:0-1561 GCF_035443565.1 Ornithinibacter sp.
GTCGACGAGCGGGTGCTCGGGGGCCAGCACCATGAACGTGGCGCCGAACAGCGTGTCGGGACGGGTCGTGAAGACCTCGATCCCGGCATCCGCCGTCCCGGGGTCGACCAACTGGTCACCGGAGGGACGGGCGATCGGGAAGGTGACCTTCGCACCGTGGCTGCGCCCGATCCAGTTGCGCTGCATGATCTTGACCTTCTCGGGCCACTCGACCCGGTCGAGGTCGTCGGCCAGCCGGTCGGCGTACGCGGTGATCCGCATCATCCACTGGCGCAGGTTGCGCTTGAACACCGGGAAGTTGCCCCGCTCGGAGCGGCCCTCGTTGGTGACCTCCTCGTTGGAGAGCACTGTGCCCAGGCCAGGGCACCAGTTGACCGGCGCCTCGCTCGTGTACGCCAGGCGCGAGGCATCGAGGATGCCGGCGCGCTCGGTCGCGCTCAACGTGTCCCACGCGCGGTCCTCACCACCGGGCAGCGGGCGCGTTCCGTCGCGGTACTCCTGCTCGAGGTCCGCGATGGGGCGGGCGCGGCCGGTCCCGCCGTCGGGGCGCACGGCATCCGCGTCGTACCAGGCGTTGTAGATCTGGGTGAAGATCCACTGCGTCCAGCGGTAGTAGTCGGGGTCGATGGTCTGGATGGCGCGGCGGTCGTCGTGGCCCAGGCCCAGTCGGCGCAGCTGGCGCGCCATGATGACGATGTTGTCCTCGGTGGTCTTGCGCGGGTGCTGGCCGGTCTGCACGGCGTACTGCTCGGCCGGCAACCCGAACGCGTCGTACCCCAGGCAGTGCAGGACGTTCTTGCCGAGCATGCGGTTGAAGCGCGCGAAGACGTCGGTGGCGATGTAGCCGAGCGGGTGCCCGACGTGCAGGCCGGCACCGCTCGGGTAGGGGAACATGTCGAGGACGAGCAGGTGCCCGCCGGAGTGCGCGGCGACCCCCTCGGGGTCTGCCCAGGGGCCGGCCGGGTTCGGGGCGTGGTAGGTGCCGCGCTGCTCCCAGCGGTCCTGCCAGGCCACCTCGATCTGCCCGGCCAGCTCGGCGGTGTAGCGGTACGGGGTCTCGCTCATCTCGTCCTCGTTCGTCGTGTCGTCGTGCGCGGGTGCTCGGTGGTGCGCTCATGAAAAAACCCCTCGCTCAGGAGGGGTCGCCGCGCGGCTGGGGTGGCCGTCGCGGCTAGGTAAGCAGGAGCACCGTGGTCACGGGGTCAGGGTATCGCAGCACGTGGGTCAGGCCAGCAGGCCGGCGACGATCAGGGCCTGCGCACCGTGGTAGGTCAGCATCGTCACGGGCCGGGTCCAGGATCGGGGTTCGACGAAGCGACCCAGGGCCAGCACGGTGTCGCTGACGACGAACAGGCTCACGCCGAGCCCGACGAGCAGCAGCCCGGTGGCCCAGCCGCTGACCGCCATGGCGCCGATGACGAGCATGTAGGCCGCGACGGCGATGGTCAGCGGGGCTCCGCCGGCGGCCCGGGCACCGGGCAGGATGCCGCGCCCCACGGCCAGCGATGCCGAGAGCACGGCGAGCCCGAACCAGCCCCAGCCGGGACGCTCCATCCCGGCG
>NZ_DAORSO010000337.1:0-1556 GCF_035443565.1 Ornithinibacter sp.
GGCGGCGACGAGGGCGGCGTACTGCCCGCCCGCAGCGACCAGTTCGTCGTGGGTGCCCGACTCGACGAGGCGGCCGGCGTCGAGCACGGCGATCCGGTCGACGTCGCGCACGGTCGACAGGCGGTGGGCGATCGTGATGGTGGTGCGTCCACGGGCCAGTTCGTCGAGCGCCCGCTGGAGGGCCCGCTCGGTGCTGGTGTCGAGGGCCGAGGTGGCCTCGTCGAGCACGAGCACCGGGGGGTCGCGCAGGATCGTGCGGGCAACAGCGAGTCGCTGCTGCTCACCCCCGGAGAAGCGGTGCCCACGCGCCCCCACGACGGTGTCGAGTCCGTCGGCCAGGGACGCCACGAGGTCGGCGACCTGGGCTGCGGCCAGCGCCGCCCACAGCTCCCCCTCGCTCGCCTCGGGGCGGGCGAGCAGCAGGTTGTCACGCACCGAGGCGTGCACGAGGTAGCTCTCCTGCGAGACCACCCCGACGATCGATGCGAGCACGTCCGGGTCGAGGTCGCGCACGTCGACCCCGTCAACCGTGACCCGCCCGGCATCCGGGTCGTGCAACCTCGCCAGCAGCCCGGCGACGGTCGACTTGCCCGAGCCGGTGGCCCCGACGAGGGCCAGCGTCGACCCGGCCGGAACCGAGAGCGTGAGCCCGGCGACGGCATCCCGGTCGGCGCCGGGGTAGCGCAGGGTGACGCCCTGGAGGGCGACCGATCCCCGCACGGATGCCGGGTCGAGCGGCACCGGGTGCGCCGGTGCCGGGACGTCGGGCACGAGGTCGAGGTACTCGAAGACGCGGGAGAACAGCGCCATCGACGCGACCCACTGCGCACCGACGTTGAGCAGCCCCATGAGCGGTCGGAAGATGCCGGCCTGGAGCGTCGTGAAGGCGACGAGCGTGCCGATCGTCATGCCGCTCGACGTCGCCGGCAGACCGGCCGCGAGGTAGACCAGGGCCGGGATGACGGCGAAGACGATCTGCATCGTGGCCATCCGCCAGCGCCCGGCGAGCTGCGAGCGCAGCTCGAGGTCGACGAGCTCGTGCGAGGTCGTCGCGAAGCGCTGCGCGTTGCGGGTCGAGGTGCCGAGCGTCTTGGCCAGGCGCACGCCGCTCACCGAGAGCCCCTCGTCGATCTGGTGGTTGAGGTCGGCGAGGTGGCGTTGCTGCTGCGCGGTCACGGCTCGCCGGATCAGGGCGACCTTGCGCGTCAGCCAGAGGGCCGGCGGGATGACGAGAAGCGAGAGCAGCGCCAGGCGCCACGAGAGCGCGACCATCGCAATCGCCGTGGCGACGGCCGTCGTGAGGTTCGCGGCGATGGACGTGGCGGTCGAGGTGACGACGCCCTGCATCCCGTTGACGTCGTTGGTCAGGCGCGACTGCACCTCCCCGCCGCGAGTGCGGGTGAAGAAGCCGAGCGACTGGCGCTGGAGGTGGGTGAACACGCGGGTTCGCAGCTCGTGCATGACGCGCTGACCGACCTGGGTCGACAGCCACGTCTGGAGCACGCCGAGCAGCTGGGTGATCGCCGCGACGGCGACCATGCCGCCGACGGCGAGCA
>NZ_DAORSO010000338.1:0-1556 GCF_035443565.1 Ornithinibacter sp.
TTCTTGGCCTGCTCGGCGGCGTCGCGCAGACGCTGCATGGCGATCTTGTCCTTGGCGAGGTCGACGCCGGAGGAGTTCTTGACCGTGGTGAGCAGGTGGCTCACGACGCGCTCGTCCCAGTCGTCGCCACCGAGCTTGTTGTCGCCCGAGGTCGCCTTGACCTGGATCGTCGCGAAGCCGTCGTCGGGGTCCTTGCCCACCTCGAGGAGGGAGACGTCGAAGGTGCCACCGCCGAGGTCGAAGACGAGGATGAGCTCGTCCTCCTTGCCCTTGTCCAGGCCGTAGGCGAGCGCGGCCGCGGTGGGCTCGTTGACGATGCGCAGGACGTTCAGGCCCGCGATCTCGCCGGCCTCCTTGGTGGCCTGGCGCTCGTGGTCGTCGAAGTACGCGGGGACGGTGATGACGGCGTCCGTCACGGCCTCACCGAGGTAGGCCTCGGCGTCGCGCTTGAGCTTCTGGAGGATGCGGGCGCTGATCTCCTGGGCGTTGTACTTCTTGCCGTCGATGTCGTCGGAGCGCCAGTCGGTGCCCATGTGGCGCTTGACAGAGCGCAGGGTGCGGTCGGCGTTGGTGACGGCCTGGCGCTTGGCGATCTCGCCGACGAGCACCTCACCGCCCTTGGAGAAGGCGACGACCGACGGGGTGGTGCGACCGCCCTCGGCGTTCGCGATGATGGTGGGCTCGCCACCCTCGAGGACGGCGACGGCGCTGTTCGTGGTGCCGAGGTCGATTCCGACTGCACGTGCCATGGGTGCTCCTTGTGTGATGCTGGGGTTGAGTGCTTGAGACTCAAGGTAGACCGCTCGGATGCCGTGAGCAAACCGAGCGCTCCAAACTTGCGTTCACTTGACTCAACTTTGGTCAGGGCTGGATTGTTCCCAGGGGTCGACACCACGCCCCGCAGCCGGAGTCGAGGGGTCGAGAAACGCCCGGGATCACGCTGCCGCGTCGGCGTGTCTCGACTCCTCGACCGGCACCTGCTGGCGGCTGTCGAGGAGGAACAGGGCAGCGACCACGAGGATCGGGATGACCACGGAGCCTGCGGCAGAGCCCAGCAGGTCAGCCAACCCGGCACCGTCGCGGTTGGCATCCACGAACAGGGCGACGAGCTGCCCGGCCCCGAGCGCAGCCAGCAGACCACCGGCGAGCCGCGTGTGGTTCAGCCCGAGGAACCCCAGGGCCACGGCCAGCACGAGCACCCAGATGCCCGAGAAGGGGTCGTCCCTGGTGATCTGCCCGGCGTCGGCTTCCATGATGCCGAACACGATGGTGAACGCGGTGAGCAGGGCCAGCGCCCAGGGCGCGAACCTGAGGGAGAGGAACGCGAGCGCGCTGAGCGACGTCACCAGGACGAGCCACGGTGCGATGGTGCCGATGGCCTGAGGGGTCTCCAGGTCGGCGAACGCGTCCGCCGCGGCGAAGCCCAGGCCCAGCACCCCGATCAGGCTCATGATCGCGACCCCGACGCGTGTCAGGAAGGGGGCGGACGTCCTCATGCCACTCATCTCCACTCGGCGAGCCGCCGGAGGGACCTGACGGAACCCGCACCTCCAGTG
>NZ_DAORSO010000339.1:0-1555 GCF_035443565.1 Ornithinibacter sp.
CAGCACTTCCCGCCATAAATTTAACCCTGATATAATCAAGGTTGTAAGCCAGCGAAAAAAATACTTTTCGCAGACTTTCACAATTTAGCTGATCAATTAACTTTCATTGGAGGGTTAGAAAATGGCTAAGTTAAGAAAGACTTTCTCAGCAGAATTTCTCTGCAAATTAGCACATCAAAAATTTCAAAAAATAACTGAACCGCGTAGAAAGCGCGTTTGTAATTTTTCATTAGCCGATTGTTTCATGTCTGGTCTAGCGATTTTTAGCCTTAAATATCCTTCTTTACTTCAATTTGACCAAGGGCGAACTGAAGATAAAGCACTTAAACATAACTTAAGAGCTTTATATGGTGTCGAGCAAGTGCCTTGTGATACTCAAATAAGAGAGAGGCTGGATCCCATAGATCCTATTCAGATTCGCAAGCTCTTTAAAGCGATTTTTGCGCAATTGCAGCGAGGCAAAGTTTTAGAGCAATATCAGTATTTAAATAAAGCTTATTTGTTATCAATAGATGGCACGGGTGTTTTTTCTTCCAACGAAATTCATTGTGAAAATTGTTGTGAGAAACACCATAAGGATGGAAGCATTACTTACTATCATCAATTATTGGGCGCAGCAATTGTTCACCCTGAACATAAAGTGGTGATTCCCCTGGCACCAGAAGCTATTTTAAAACAGGATGGCACGAGTAAAAATGACTGTGAACGTAATGCAGCAAAGCGTCTGCTAGAGCACTTAAGAAGAGAGCATCCTTTTTTAAAGGCAATTGTGGTGGAAGATGGGTTATCTTCTAATTGCCCGCATATTGAGACTTTAAAAGCTTTAAATTACAGCTATATTTTAGGCGTAAAGCCTGGTGATCATAAAAGTTTATTTGAGTGGTTAGAAGGTGAATTTTGTACTTTTCACGAAATAGCAGGCGCAAATGGCATTGTTCATCGATTTAGGTTTATCAACAATGCGCCGTTAAATGAAGCCCATTTCGAATGCAAGGTAAATTTCGTTGAATACTGGGAAATTAAAAAAGGCAAGGTCAATCAACACTTCAGCTGGGTTACGGATTTAACGATAACAGAGCAAAATGTTTTTAGCATTATGAGAGGAGGACGAGCAAGATGGCGTATAGAGAATGAGACTTTCAATACCTTAAAGAACCAAGGTTATTGCTTTGAGCACAATTTTGGACATGGCTATCAACATTTACATACGGTATTTGCGATGTTAATGATGTTGGCTTTTTTAATTGATCAAACCCAAGCATTTTGCAGTCCATTGTTTAGAAAGGCTTGGGAAAAAATGCACTCAAAAATAAGGTTATGGGAACGGATTCGCAATCTGTGCATGTTTTTTTATATTGACAGCTGGTCAGCCTTATTTGAAACAATGGGTTGTGGTATAGAGCCAGCCCCCCTGAAATGTGACACTTCTTAGCCATCGTGGATACCGTCTAAGTTTTATGGCCTTGGTTCTTGAAGAAAAAATAGAAAAGTTTGAATCCTCCTTGGCAGAGGCAGGGCGGTGTTGAGTGGTGAGCTTGCACATAAATTTAAGTTA
>NZ_DAORSO010000340.1:0-1549 GCF_035443565.1 Ornithinibacter sp.
CTCGATCTCGGGAGCCAGCCAGCGATCGGGACCGGGGCGGCCGGCATCCGACGCCGTGAGCGTGGCGACGACGGACGCCGTTGCGGGCGCCGGTTCCAACGGCGCCCGCAACTGGATGCCGCGCGCGGCCGTGAGCACCTCGACCGCCAGCACGCGCGACAAGCCGTCGACCGAGCGCCGCAGCTTGCGGGCGGCCGACCAGCCCATCGAGACATGGTCCTCCTGCATGGCCGAGCTCGGGATGGAGTCGACGGAGGCGGGCGCGGCCAGGCGCTTCATCTCGGAGACGATCGCGGCCTGGGTGTACTGCGCGATCATGTGGCCGCTGTCGACGCCGGGGTCGTCGGCGAGGAACGGCGGCAGGCCGTGGTTGCGCGCCGTGTCGAGGAAACGGTCGGTGCGGCGCTCGGACATCGAGGCGACGTCGGCCGCGACGATGGCGAGGAAGTCGAGCACGTAGGCCACCGGGGCGCCGTGGAAGTTGCCGTTGCTCTCGACGCGGCCGTCGGGGGTGACGACGGGGTTGTCGACCGCCGAGGCGAGCTCCCAGCCGGCGACGCGCGCGGCGTGGTCGACGGTGTCGCGGGCTGAGCCGGCGACGATCGGGGCGCAGCGCAGCGAGTAGGCGTCCTGGACGCGGGTGCAGGCCTGCGTGCGGTGGCTCTCACGGATACCGCTGCGTGCCATCAGGGTTCGGATGTTCGCCGCCGACACGGCCTGGCCGGGCTGGGGCCGCAGGGCGTGCAGGTCGGCGGCGAAGACGTCGTCGCTGCCGAGCAGGCCCTCGACCGACATGGCCGTCGCCACGTCCGCGACGACGAGCAGGTCGCGCAGGTCGTGGATGGCCAGGCAGAGCATGCCGAGCATGCCGTCGGTGCCGTTGATGAGGGCCAGACCCTCCTTCTCCTCGAGCTCGACCGGCTCGATGCCGGCGGCAGCGAGCGCGTCAGCGGCCGGCATCCGATCGCCGTTCGCGTCGCGAACCACACCCTCGCCCATGAGCGCGAGCGCGCAGTGCGACAGCGGTGCGAGGTCGCCGGAGCAGCCGAGTGAGCCGTACTCGTGAACGACCGGCGCGATGCCGGCGTTGAGCATGCCGACGTAGGTCGTCAGGGTCTGCTCGCGGATCCCGGTGCGCCCGGTCGCGAGGGTGGAGATGCGCAGCAGCATCAGGGCCCGCACGACCTCGCGCTCGACCTCGGGGCCGGAGCCGGCCGCGTGCGAGCGGACGAGGGAGCGCTGCAGCTGGCGGCGCATCTCGGTGGGGATGTGACGGGTGGCCAGCGCCCCGAAGCCGGTGGAGACGCCGTAGTGCGGCTCGGTGTCGTCGGCCAGGCCACGGATGACCTCGCGGGTGCGGCGCACCTCGGCGAGCGACTCCGGGGCCAGGGCGATGGGGGCGCCGTGGCGGGCGACCTGCACGACCTCGTCGATGGTGAGGGGGCCGAGACCGACGGTGACGGGCTCGAGCCCGGGGGTGGCGGATGCGCTGCTCATGACGTCCATTGGAGCGCGACGGATGCCGTCCGCGACAGGCGCGCGGACGGCA
>NZ_DAORSO010000341.1:0-1545 GCF_035443565.1 Ornithinibacter sp.
GCTGCTCAGCGACATGGCGGCGCACGACATCCTCGACCTGGCCGACGAGCTGGACCCCGATGACGACTTCGCCCTCACCGAGGTCGATGCCGTATCGGACGAGTTGCCGCGCCTCGCAGCCCGCGCCGCTGCCCTGTCCGAGGCTGCTTTCGGCCCTGCAGGCGCCCTTGCAGCCTTGGCTCCTCGCGACGCCGCGCTCGACACCCAGGCGGTTCACGTGGTGGCGGACGTCATGGCATCGATTCTGAACGGTGAGGCGATGCAGGCGGTCACCCTGAGGGGGCCGTCCTCTTCGGCTCAGATCGCAGGCGACGTCCTGGACCGACTGCCCGAGGGGACGCCGTACGACGTCCTCATCCCCGACTCCCAGGACCGCGAAGCGACACGACGCGTCCGTCGCGCGGTCGTGGCGCGAGGCTTGTCCGTGAGCAGGACCACCAGCCGGCCCGTGGTCGCAATGGCCGATGTTGGCTCGGCCACCACGACGTCGACCGCAGCGGTCCTGTCGGCTGCCGAGGAGGTGCAGCTCGATCTCCGACCTGACGACGCCGCCGTCGCCATCGGGCCGGCATCGGCGCTCGTGGATGCGCAGGGTGATCCGCGGCTGGATCTGGTGCGCAGCGACGTCCTGCGTTCGGGTCGGCTGCGCTGCATCGTGCGGCTTCCGAAGGGGCTCGTGCCAGCCTCCCCTCGGGCAGCGCTGGCGCTGTGGGTCTTCGGCCCGGATCGTGGCCTGCCTCCGATCGCTGATCGGTGGGTTGCCACGTTCGACCTCAGCGACCGAGCGCTCTCACCCGACGTCACGGCTGCCCTGGTGTCCGACATCGCGGCCACCCTGGCCGAACCTCGGCTGGGTGCCGTCCACGCTTTCGCCCTCGGACGACTCGAGCGGGTGCCAGACGTGCTCGCCCGCCGAGGGGCGCTGGTCTCCCGCGGCGTGACTCCGCATCGCCTGTCGGTTCCTGGCACCGAGAGCGTCGTGGAGGCCCGCCGCCTTGCGGAGTCGCTCGCCCCTTCCACCTCGGATGCCGTCCTGGCGCCGTCGGCGATCCTCACCCGCCGTCCCGCGGCGCCCTTGCTCACTCTGGACGATCTCATCATCACCGGCGCTCTGGCCGTCATCCCGGGGACACGCGTGGACCCTGCTGAACTGACCGCCGGGAGTGTCCGGGTGCTCCGAGTCGACGATCTCGCGGCCATGCCCGGTGAGGCGGCAACCAGCGCCCTCGGTGTCGACCCGTTCGACCTCGAGGTCGCAGCGCCGCGGGCGCGGCGCACCGAACCCGGCGACGTCGTCTTCTGCATCGCCCCTCGGCCCCTGGCCGCGGTGGATCGCGAGGGTCGGGCCGTGGTGTGCGCGCCCGCACGCATCCTGCGACCCACCCCGGGAAGCGGCATCAGCCCGCAGGCCCTGGCCGCCGCGATCAACGCCCAGCAGGCGACGGCTCGGGAGTGGCGCTCGTGGCGCGTGGTCCGTCTCGACGCCAGCGAGGCGGCATCCCTGTCCGGGGCGCTGCGCGCCGTCGAGGACGAGCGCACCCGCCT
>NZ_DAORSO010000342.1:0-1541 GCF_035443565.1 Ornithinibacter sp.
TTCCAGAAAGAGGGCACACTCGAGACGTGCCCACCACACCTGAGCTCGAGCAGCTGCTGCGCAAGCACAACCTTCGGGTCACCCGCCCTCGACTGGCCGTCCTCGGTGCAGTCCACTCCTCGCCGCACGCGAGCACGGATGCGGTCATCGATGCCGTCCGTGACGAGCTCGGCGTGGTGTCCCACCAGGCCGTCTACGACGTGCTGCGCGCCCTCACCACCGCGGGCCTGCTGCGCCGCATCCAACCCGCTGGCTCCGTGGCCCGGTACGAGGCCCGGGTCGGGGACAACCACCACCACGTCGTCTGTCGCACCTGCGGGGCGATCGCCGACGTGGACTGCGCGGTGTCCGCGACGCCGTGCCTCACGGCATCCGACGACCAGGGCTTCGTGATCGACGAGGCCGAAGTCACGTACTGGGGAACCTGTGCGACCTGCGCACAGGTCGCACACGCGGCACGATGAAACTGACCACCCACGCAGCCTGACCACCACCCTGCCCCACCAGCACATTGGAAGGAAGAGCATGAGCGAGCAGAACCACGACGCCGTCGTCGGAGACATGAACTCGGAGGAGAGCGAGGGACTGTGTCCCGTCATCCACACCGCCAACCACCCCACTGAGGGTGCTGGCAACCGCACGTGGTGGCCCGACCAGCTCAACCTGAAGATCCTGCGCAAGCACGCGCCCGCAGCCAACCCGATGGGTGAGGACTTCGACTACGCCGAGGCGTTCGCGAGCCTCGACCTCGACGCCCTGCGCGCCGACCTCACCGCCCTCATGACCGACTCCCAGGACTGGTGGCCGGCCGACTACGGGCACTACGGCCCGCTCTTCATCCGGATGGCCTGGCACAGCGCCGGCACCTACCGGATCAGCGACGGTCGCGGTGGCGCCGGAGCGGGGATGCAGCGGTTCGCGCCGCTGAACAGCTGGCCCGACAACGCCAACCTCGACAAGGCCCGCGCCCTGCTCTGGCCGATCAAGAAGAAGTACGGCAAGCAGATCTCCTGGGCCGACCTGATGGTCCTCACCGGCAACGTCGCACTGGAGTCGATGGGCTTCAAGACCTTCGGCTTCGGCGGCGGTCGCGCCGACGTGTGGGAGCCCGACGAGGACGTCTACTGGGGCCCGGAGGACACCTGGCTCGGCGACGAGCGCTACACCGGTGACCGCGAGCTCGAGAACCCGCTGGCCGCCGTGCAGATGGGTCTGATCTACGTCAACCCCGAAGGCCCCAACGGCACCCCGAGCGCGCTGGCCTCGGCCCGCGACATCCGCGAGACGTTCGCCCGCATGGCGATGAACGACGAGGAGACCGTGGCCCTCATCGCCGGTGGTCACACCTTCGGCAAGACCCACGGTGCCGCCGACCCCAACAAGTACGTCGGCCCCGAGCCCGAGGGCGCCTCGATGGCCGAGGTCGGCCTGGGCTGGAAGAACACCTACGGCACCGGGTCGGGCAATGACACCATCACCAGCGGCCTCGAGGGTCCGTGGACCCCGACGCCGACGACGTGGGACAACAGCTACTTCGAGAC
>NZ_DAORSO010000343.1:0-1536 GCF_035443565.1 Ornithinibacter sp.
GCCCGCCTGCGGATCGTGAGGCGCTGACCGGCATGCGGTGAAAGTTCCCTGTTCCTTGGGCCCAGCCCGGCACGTACACCGTCGTCGTGGAGAACCACGGGGGCCGGTACGCCGGACACCGACTGGACGGGAGAGGTCGCTTGGGGGCCACCTCCGTCGTGTGACCGCTGCGCACCGGAGTCAGCGACAATGGGCCGGTGAGCCCTGCCCCCGATGCCGTCCAGCGCGATGCCGCGCACCAGCTCGTCCTCGCCCGCCGGATGCGTGAGGTGGAGGCGTCGATCCTCTCCCGCACGCCGGAGCACGACCTCGAGCCCTCGCTCGACCGCATCCGCGCCGTCATGGAGCTCCTGGGCGACCCGCAGCGCACCTTCCCCGTCATCCACGTCACGGGGACCAACGGCAAGACGAGCACGTCGCGGATCATCGAGGCCCTCCTGCGCGAGCTCGGTCTGAACACCGGGCGCTTCACCTCACCGCACCTGCACTCGATGACCGAGCGCATCGCCATCGGTGGGCGCCCCATCGACGCCGAGAGGTTCCTCGCGGCCTACGACGAGGTGATCCCGTTCGTCGAGATGGTCGACGCCCGCTCGATCATCGACGGCGGGCCGGCGATGACGTACTTCGAGGTCATCGTCGCCGTCGCCTACGCCGCCTTCGCGGACCTGCCCGTCGACGTCGCGGTCGTGGAGGTCGGAATGGGTGGCGCCTGGGACGCGACGAACGTCATCGACGCGCCGGTCAGCGTCATCACGCCCATCGGGCTGGACCACCAGCACTTCCTCGGCGACACCATCGAGCTCATCGCGACCGAGAAGGCCGGGATCATCAAGCCCGACGCGATCACGGTCATGGCCGTGCAGCCCGAGCCGGATGCCGTCGACGTGCTGAGCGCGCGGGCCGTCGAGGTCGGCGCCCGTCTGGTCGCCGAGGGGGTCGACATCGGGGTCACGGCGCGCGACGTCGCCTTCGGTGGCCAGCAGATCTCGGTGCGTGGGCTCGCCGCGGAGTACGAGGACCTGTTCCTGCCGCTGCACGGCACCCACCAGGCGCAGAACGCGGCGGTTGCCATCGCCGCGGTCGAGGCCTTCCTCGGCGGGGGAGAGCAGCCGCTCGACATCGACGTGCTGCGGGCAGGGTTGGCGACCGCCGAGTCCCCCGGGCGACTGGAGATCGTGCGGCGCAGCCCCACGGTGCTCGTCGACGCCGCGCACAACCCTGCGGGTGCCGAGGTGCTGGCCAGGGCCATCACCGAGTCGTTCACCTTCGCCCGCCTCGTCGGGGTCATCGCCGTGATGAAGGACAAGGACGCCCTCGGGGTGCTCCAGGCGCTCGAGCCGGTGCTCGACGACGTCGTCGTCACCCGCACGACCTCGCCACGGGCGATGACGCCCCGCCAGCTCGGGGAGCTCGCGGCCGAGGTGTTCGGGGAGCAGCGGGTCACGGTCGTCGAGGAGCTGCCGGACGCGCTGGACGTCGCGGCCGGGATGGCGGATGCCGATGGCGGCGTCAGCGGGGGAGTGCTCGCCACCG
>NZ_DAORSO010000344.1:0-1529 GCF_035443565.1 Ornithinibacter sp.
CCGCGTACCGGGCGACCATCGGCCCCCCGGCGGCGACGTACACCGGGACCGGAGCATCCGGGCGGTCGTAGATCGCGGCATCCACCGTGGTGTAGTACTCCCCCTCGAAGGTGACGCTGTCCTTGGTCCACAGCTCACGCATGAGACGCACGGACTCGCGCAGGCGTCCGAAGCGCTCCTTGAACTCGGGCCACTGCCCGTCGGCGACCGACCCGACCGCCACCTCGTTGAGGGCCTCCCCCGTGCCCACCCCGAGCATGACGCGCCCGGGCGCCAGGCACGCCATCGTCGCGAAGGTCTGCGCCAGCACCGCCGGGTTGTAGCGGAAGGTCGGGGTGAGCACCGAGGTCCCCACCAGGACGCGCTCGGTGCGCGCGAGGACCCACGGCATCCATGCCAGGGAGTTCGGCGCGTGGCCGCCCTCGAGGCGCCACGGCTGGAAGTGGTCGGAGATCGTCACCGAGTCCAGACCGAGCTCCTCGGCGCGCACGGCATAGCCCGCCAGCTCGCGCGGGGCGAACTGCTCCGCCGACGCCTTGTACCCGACCCGCAGACCGCGTGGCTCGCTCATGGGGCCATCCTGCACCAGCCCCCCGACCCCACCGAAAGGTTCACCAGCGATAGCGTGGGTGACGCACCGACCCGAGCACGAGGAGCGCCCATGGCCACCGAACTCATCACCCTCGCCGGGCACGAGCAGGTCGTGTTCTGCACCGATCCCGACACCGGCCTGCGAGCGATCATCGCCCTGCACGACACCGCCCTCGGGCCGGCACTCGGCGGCACCCGCTTCCACCCCTACGCCTCGATGGACCAGGCTCTCGCCGACGTGCTGCGCCTGTCGCGGGCGATGACGAGCAAGAACGCGGTGGCGGGGCTGGACCACGGCGGCGGCAAGGCCGTCATCCTCGGCGACCCGAACCGGGACAAGACCCCCGAGCTGCTGCGCGCCTACGGGCGGTTCGTGGAGTCCCTCGGCGGCCGCTACGTCACGGCCTGTGACGTCGGCACCTACGTCGCCGACATGGACGTCGTCGGTGAGTCGACCCGATGGGCCACCGGTCGTTCCCCTGAGCGTGGCGGTGCCGGCGACTCCTCCGTGCTCACGGCGTACGGGGTGTTCCAGGGAATGCGGGCGGCCGCCCAGCACGTCTGGGGTGAGCCGACGCTCGCCGGGTGCCGGGTCGGCATCGCCGGAGTCGGCAAGGTCGGGCGGCGCCTCACCGAGCAGCTGCTCGACGACGGCGCCCAGGTCGTCGTCACCGACGTCAATGCCGATGCCGTCCGCGACCTCCTCGCGCGGCACCCGAGCGTTCGCGCCGTGGCCGACGTCGACGACCTGCTGCGCGAGGAGCTCGACGTGTTCAGCCCCAACGCCCTCGGCGGCGCGCTCGACGAGGTGACCGTCGACCTGCTGCGCGCACGGGTCGTCTGCGGAGGCGCCAACAACCAGCTGGTCAGCGAGGGCCACGGTGGCACGGCGGAGCGGCTGCGGGAGCGCGGCATCACCTACGCCCCCGACTTCCTCG
>NZ_DAORSO010000345.1:0-1525 GCF_035443565.1 Ornithinibacter sp.
GCGTTGCGCGCCTCCACCCGCAGCATGCGGCGTCCCTCGGGTGCGACAGTCACGCCGACCACCATACGTCCAGTGCCCTCCCCGGCCCGAACGGGTGTGCAGCCAAAGGTGCCGGGCGCTCAGAGCATGGTGTTGTCGAGGAAGTCGGCCCGAGCCTTCTGACCAGCATCCACGGCATTGACCCACTGC
The DNA here is from genome assembly GCF_035443565.1 of Ornithinibacter sp. NCBI lineage: Bacteria > Bacillati > Actinomycetota > Actinomycetes > Micrococcales > Intrasporangiaceae > Ornithinibacter > Ornithinibacter sp. Next base: position 190 of record NZ_DAORSO010000345.1, read on the forward strand.
AACCAGCGCTGGGAGTCGATGATCGTCTGCTGCGTGGCTGCGGTCTGGGTGCAACCGCGGCCACCGCCAGGATGATCGCCGTCCACCAGTCGAGGATGCGGTGGCGCTGCTCCCAGCGGCTCTCCGGCTCGTCAGGGGCGACGTCGCGCCCGGGCACGACTCGACGACGCCACGGTGGGGGCCGCGCTCGGTGCTGGGGTCACCCCACCCCTCCGGCGAGGACCTCGCTCAGGTGCTTCTCGGCGTAGGGCAGGACGTCCTGCACCGTGATGACCCGACCGGCTTCGAGCGTCAACGAGGAGACACCGGCATCCGGGATGCCGCAGGGGATGATCGCGTCGGCCCACGACAGGTCGGCATCGCAGTTCAGCGCGAAGCCGTGCATCGTCACCCGCCGGCTCACCCGTACGCCTATCGCCCCGAGCTTGCGGTCCGGACCGCGGTCGTCGGCCAGCACCCACACCCCGCTGCGACCCTCGACTCGCACGGTCTCGACGCCGAACTCGGCCGTGGCGCGGATCATGACCTCCTCGAGGCGTCGCACGTGGGCGACCACGTCGATGGGCACCTCGGGCAGGCTGACGATGGGGTAGCCGACGAGCTGGCCGGGGCCGTGCCAGGTGATCTTGCCGCCCCGGTCGACGTCGATGACGGGGGTGCCGTCGACGGGCCGTTCGTGCGGCTCGGTGCGCTTGCCGGCGGTGTACACCGCCGCGTGCTCGAGCAGCAGCGTCGTGTCGGGGAGGGTGCCGTCGACGACCTGGGCGTGCACCTCTCGTTGGGCCTGCCAGCCCTGCTCGTAGTCGACGAGGTCGGGGGAGAAGCCCAGGTGAACGATCCGCATGCACACACCGTATGCCGCGGCCCTAGCCTTGCGGTATGTCCGCCGATTCGCGTCGCCCCCGCCTGGCCCTCCTCGGTGCCGTCGTCGTGCTGCTCATCTGGCTCGTCGTGGCCGGCCTCGGCGGTGCCGCACAGAGCAAGCTGACCGGGGTCCAGACCAACGACAACTCGACGTTCCTGCCCGAGAACGCGGAGTCCACCCAGGTCAGCGAGGCGGTGGCCCGCTTCGCGAGCAGTGACTCGCTGCCCTACCTCGTCGTCTTCACCCGGGCTGACGGCGCCCCGCTCGCAGCCCCCGACCTCGAGACCGTGGGCCGCTTCGCCGCGGGCGTGCCGGCCCTGGCCCTGCCCGAACTCGGTGACGGCGTGGTGCTCGGTGACTTCCTGGTCGGTGACGCACCTCTTGTCCCGATCCCCTCGCAGGACGGCGCTGCCGCGCTGCTCAGCGTGCCGCTCGACGGGGTCACCGGCACGGCGGCCAGCGGTGAGACGT
>NZ_DAORSO010000346.1:0-1517 GCF_035443565.1 Ornithinibacter sp.
TTCAGCGGTCGGGGAGGTAGACCTGCACCGAGCCGACGGGGTCGAACCCGGCGCTCAGCAGGGCCCGCAGGCTCGGCACGTTCGCCGGTGACACGCACGCCACGACCGGCTCATCGGCAGGCACCAGGCCCCTGGCGGCAGCGGCCAGCACGGTGCCCAGGCCCTGACCGCGGCGGTTCGGCGCCACCTGCAGGCTCATCTCGGTGAGGCCGCCGAGCCCTACCCCGAGCGTCAGCACCGAGTCGTCGTCGCCGTCGAGCCCGAAGACGCGCACGTCGCTGCGGATCGGCAGCGCGTGGCGCACCCGCGGGTGGTCGATGAGGTCCGGGCGCGGCACGACCCGCGGGTCCGGTGAGCCGGTGCCAGAGGCGAGCAGCACGGCATCCAACACGTCGACCCACCCGTTCGGGCCGGCGAGGCGGGTCATCACGCGCGGGTCGTGCGCCTGGCCGAAGCCGTCGACGCCCAGAGCCTTGAGGTCGGCGTCGGTGACGTCGTCGGGCGCGGTGATCATGGCGCGCCCGGTCACGGCGACAACGGCGTGCGCCCGCGGGTGCCAGGGTGCGACGCGCTGCCACGACCCGTCGACGTCGTCGCGTGGGCCGCGCCAGGCGCGCACGAGCAGGTCGGCGACCGGATGCCGTCCCGACTGATTGCGCTCCAGCCACCCGGATCCGGGCGCGTCATGCATGCTCAGCGAAGGCTCCCGGCGGTGTCTGGGTTGGCAGCGCGGGTGGCGACGGCGGCCTCGAGGTGGGTGCGGACGGCATCCGGGATGGGAACCGGGCGACGCGTCTCGCGGTCGACGTAGACCTGCGCCCACAGGCCGTGCGCGGCGATCTCGTCGACGCCGGGGGAGAAGACCCCGAACTCGAAGACGACGCTGGTGGTGCCGATCCGCTTGGCACGCACCCCGACGTCGAGCGTGGTCGGGAAGGCGACCTCGCGGTAGTAGCGGCAGCTCGTCTCGGCGACGACCCCGAGGGTGGGCGCGACCATCTCGTCGATGCCGGTCTCCTCCTGCATCCACGCGTTGAGGACGCTGTCGAACAGCTCGAGGTAGACCGCGTTGTTGAGGTGGCCGAACATGTCGTTGTCCGACCAGCGGGTGGGCACGGGGCGCACGGCGTCGAAGTCATCGCGGCGCAGGGTGCGCGGGTCGGGCTCGCTCATGGCGCCGATCGTATGCCGGGTGGTCAGGGTGGTCAGTCGGCGGCCAGGGTGCGCTCGAGCAGGGTGCGCACCTCGTCGCTGAGGTGCGGCTCGGGCAGCTCGACGTCGATCGGCGGGGCATCGCACCGCACGCCGTAACAGAAGCTGTCGGGCATCCGGGAGCCGCCAGAGGCCCGGTCCGCGAGCGCCGGCAGGTGGTCGTCGGCCAGCAGGGACCGCCAGGCCTTGGCGTCAGCCTTCGGCAGCTCACCGAGGGTGACCGTGCGCTCCACGGTGCGCCCGGCGAATCCTCCGGTGCGGCGGACGTTGACCTGCGTGCCCGAGGTCGGCTTCGGTGGTGCGGG
>NZ_DAORSO010000347.1:0-1508 GCF_035443565.1 Ornithinibacter sp.
TCACCGCCCTCATCCAGCTCTACATCGTCGGGGTGTTCGTGTCGTTCACCCTGTCCCAGATCGGGATGGTGCGGCACTGGACCCGTCACCTTCGCCTGGAGCGCAACGCGGCCGAGCGCGGTCGGATGATGCGCAGCCGGGTCATCAACGGTGTCGGCGCCGCGATGTCCGGCGTCGTGCTGCTCGTCGTGCTCGCGACGAAGTTCGTGCACGGCGCGGGCTATGCCATCGCCGCGATGGCGGTTCTCTACGTGCTGATGACCCGCATCCGCCGCCACTACGACCACGTACGGGACGAGTTGGCCGTTCGCGAGGACGACACCAAGGCTCAGATGCTGCCGTCTCGGGTGCACGCCATCGTGCTCGTCTCCAAGATCCACAAGCCCACCCTGCGGGCCGTCGCCTACGCCCGGGCCACCCGGCCGACGATCCTCGAGGCCCTGACCGTCGACGTCGACCCCGACGAGACGAAGGCGCTGCAGGCCGAGTGGGTTCGCCGTGACATCCCGGTGCCGCTGAAGGCCCTCGACAGCCCGTTCCGCGAGATCACCCGACCCGTCGTGGACTACGTCAAGTCGATTCGCTCGGGCAACCCGCGTGACCTCGTCGTCGTCTACATCCCGCAGTACGTCGTCGGGCACTGGTGGGAGCAGATCCTGCACAACCAGAGCGCCCTGCGACTGCGCTCGCGCCTGCTGTTCACGCCGGGCGTCATGGTGTCGTCGGTGCCGTGGCAGCTGGCGTCGTCGGAGGGCATGGAGGAGCGCCTCGACGGCCCGGTCGCGGGCGATGTGCGCCGAGGTGAGGGCTGATGGCTGGACGCGAAACCCCGCACGCGAGCAGCCTCGCCGTCGGGGACGAGGTCGAGGTCGACGTCACGACGATCGCCCACGGCGGCCACTGCATCGCCCGCCACGAGGGGCAGGTGCTGTTCGTGCGGCACGCCCTGCCCGGCGAGCGGGTGCTCGCCCGGGTGACCGAGACGGGTGCCGGGGAGCGTTTCGTTCGGGCGGATGCCGTCGCGATGCTCTCGGCGTCACCGGACCGCGTCACGCCCCCGTGCCCGTGGTCGGGGCCGGGCCGCTGCGGTGGGTGCGACCTCCAGCACGTGTCGCTCCCGCGGCAGCGCCTGCTCAAGGCCGACGTGGTGCGCGAGCAGTTCGCCAGGCTGGCCCGCCTCGACGTCGACGTCACGGTCGAGCCCGTGCCCGGGGACGACGGTGGCCTGGACTGGCGCACCCGCGTCGAGTTCGCGATCGGGGCTGACGGCCGCGCAGGGCTGCGCCGCCACCGCTCGCACGAGATCGTCGCCGTCGACCACTGCCGCATCGCCGCGCCGGGGGTCGATCGTCTGCGGGTGACCGGACGCACGTGGCCGGGCACGGACGCCGTGGATGCCGTTGCGCCGTCGGTGGGAGATGCCGTCGCAGTCGTCATCCCAGGCGGGGAGGTGCCGCTCGTGCGCGAGCGGGTCGTGCTCGGTGACAGTGGTGAGCGTGAGTTCACCC
>NZ_DAORSO010000348.1:0-1482 GCF_035443565.1 Ornithinibacter sp.
ACTTCGGTTTCGTCGCCCTCCAGCAGCTCGCGCTGGAGCACCTCATCGGCTGAGGTGCGCCCGCGGCGGGAGGGCGTGGGCTAGCGTGAGGCGATCGAGGTGCGGCGTACCGTCGAACGGTCCGTGCGCCCTCCCGGCCGGCGGAAGGCTGACGATGGCGTCGAGCAGTGCCGAGGTGGCCGCCGCGCTCAGGCTCGGCTGGGCCGTCGCCGAGGTCCGCGGGCGATCTTGGCCCGACGGCCCCCGCCCAGCCCGCACCGTGCCCCCGCTCGACCCTCCCGAGGTGCTGCCCCTGCGCTCGCAGCGTCGCCCGGCGGACGCCCGGCGGGAGGCGCAGCGAGGGCTCGTCGCGGCAGCCACGGTGCTGGGGGTCGGCCGCGACGGCGCCTTCGCCGAGGAGCTGCGGGTGGCGCTGCCCTCCGACGGCGGTGACGACCCGGCATCCGCGGTGGTGGACCCGGCGCGCGACCCCCACGCCGCGTGGAGCACCGCCGCGGCGTTCTTCCTCACGTGGGACCGTGGTTCCAGGACGAGCTCGCCCAGCGCGACGAGGCACTGGCCAACGCCTACCTGCTCGGCCGGGGGCTCGCCGAGTGCTACTGGGGGCTGGGGTCCGAGGCGACGTGGGTCAGCAACGGCAGGCCGTCGGCGGTGTCCCCAGCCTTCCTCCTCGGCGCCGACCGGCGTCTCGAGCTGAGCCGGATGCTCGGCCGGCTCGACCCGGCGATGACGCACGAGACGTCGCCAGCGGCCATCTCCGGGAGCCTGGAGGCGTGGGGTGCGGTGGCCCGCGACGAGCACTGGCTGAGCTCACCGGACCTACGGGCGACGCTCCACGAGCAGGTGCGCCGGTGGTACCAGCTGGTCGTCCTCGGTCAGGACCTCACGACCATGGTCCGGCCCTACGCGAAGCTCACCGGCCTGCGGGGCATCGGACGGGCGGCCCGCTTGTTCCGCCCTCAGCTCGCCCTGTTCGGCACCGCCCTGGCCCTGGTGACGGCCTTCTTCGCCGCGTCCGGGGCTACCGCTCCGGCGTGGGTGACCTCGCTGCTCGCGACGAGCGGCTTCGGGGTGTTCGTGGCAGCCAGCGTCCTGGCCCGCGGGCAGAGCGCCGCCCAGCGCCTGCTGACGCGGCTGCGTCAGGACGCCTACACCGACCTCGTCGCCGTGAGCCTGACCACCCTCCCCGAGCGACGACCGGAACCGGGGGCCGCGGCCGGGGGCGGTGCCCGCTCGGCCCGACGCACCCTGGAGTCGCTCGTGCGTCGCCGCTCGCTCACGACGCCGACCCGGCCTCCACCGGACCGCGCCACCCGGTGAGTCCCCGGGGTTCGGTGCCGGGACGTGGTGCGTGAACACCGTCCGCCTGCCACGCTGGGCCCCTCACCCCTGCGACGACGGAGGCGCGATGCCGGCGGCCCTGCTCGACCTGCTCCCACCCGGGACCACCGTGGATGCCGACGGTGTCGCCCGGGTGGGTGG
>NZ_DAORSO010000349.1:0-1477 GCF_035443565.1 Ornithinibacter sp.
GGGTCCGCTCGCCGCGGTCGCGGAACGAGCGGCGGATGCCGTGCTGAACCGAGCCTTTCTCGAACCTCTCCTCGGGCTCGGGTACCCGTGGCGCGAAGCGCCGATCCTGAACGGGGTGCGCCGTTACCTGCGGGACGGCGACGACGCCGACGTGGTGGCCGACCTCGACTTCCTCGGGGTCCAGTACTACACGCGGCTGCGGGCGCCGTTCCTGCCGATCCCCGGGCTGTGGACCCTGCCCCGGTTCGGGGGCGCCGAGCACGGCAACGAGCTGACCTCCCTCGGCTGGGAGATCATGCCCGAAGGGCTCGGCCTCGTCCTCGACGCGGTGCACGCCTACGGCGCCTTCGAGCGGATCGTCGTCACCGAGGGTGGCGCGTCCTTCCCCGACGAGCTCGTCGACGGGCGGGTGCACGACGACCGGCGCATCGAGTACTACCGGAGCCACCTCGCACAGGTCGCCGGTGCCCGTGCCCGCGGGGTGCCGGTCGACGGCTACTTCGCCTGGTCGCTGCTCGACAACTTCGAGTGGGCCGAAGGGCTGGAGCCGCGCTTCGGGCTCGTGCACGTCGACTACGACACCCAGGTGCGCACCATCAAGGACTCGGGGTACTGGTTCGCCGAGCAGCTCGGCGGCACCGCCGCGTCGGGGTAGCTCAGAGGTCCCGGGGGTCGATGCGGCGCAGACCCGGGATGCCGTCGAAGCCGCGGTCGTTGGTCACGATCTCGGTGAACCCGGCGGTGAGTGCCGTTGCTGCGTGCACCGCGTCGCGGCCGCGCACGCCGCTGACCTCCATGAGGTCGAGGCTTCGCGCCTGGATCGCGGCAGTGAAGTCGTGAAACACGCAGGTCTCGGCCAGGGCGCGTCCCTCAGCGATGGCCACCTCTCGGCCGAATCGGCGCAGTCGGTGGAACACGTACTCCTGGGCTGCCTCGACGCTGAGGTGGATGTCAGAACGCGATCGACGGGCGCGGTCGATGAAGGCGCGGGCCACCTCGCGCTCGCTGCTCTCGCCGCCAACGGCCAACAGCAGGACAGTGGTGTCGACGAAGTAGTTCACCACGAGGTCGTGAACCGCTCGTCGAGGCTGGCCTTGATCTCCTCCAGCGTCTCGGCCGGGCCGGGCTGGGGTGTAGCCGTCAGGTCGAGGAACCGCTGCCAGGCTGCGCTCCTGGCGTCTGCGCCGGGGGGGTAGTGGGCGTCGATGGCCTCACGGATCACGGCATTGACGCTGCGGCCCGACTCCCTCGCCTCAGCGGCAACGCGTTCGTATCGCTCCTGGTCAAGGAGCAGCTGGAGGCGGCGCTCGAGCGTGGACATACACACAGCATACACATGCGTAGCCGCATGGCAGGGGATACCGTGGCGAGTCGACAGTGTCGGCGCGCCACGGCATCCGAGATGGTGTGAAACCGCCAGTGCTCAGAAGCGGCCGAGCGACTTCTTCTTCCAGGCCTTCTTCAGCGACAGGCGCAC
>NZ_DAORSO010000350.1:0-1470 GCF_035443565.1 Ornithinibacter sp.
AACACCAACATCTATTAACAAATAAATCAAGTACATTTCTCACCCCTGATAAAAAACATCAGTTTTTTACCTGCTGATTTATGGGGCTCACTTACCCAGCTGGAGAAAGCTGATCTCTTAGATATAATTAAAGCTCACTTTTAATCTAAAGTTTTTTTCGATCTTTCTTTACTTTAATTCTTTTCGGTTTTTAATATTAAACGTCTATGTGAGCCTCGTAGGCTATTGTAAATTATAATTTTAACCGGAAGAGGTTAATCGACATGGGTTGACTCTCTGAGGAGTATGTTGGTGTGTGAACCTTTCTTCCGAATTATAGATCGTTAATTTAGATTAACCGGCTTTAATATCTTTGAGATTTTATTCCATGTTTTCTCGCCACTGATAGGGCCGGTAATCTGTTTTATATTTCATTATCGCATAAGTTACTTTTGCTATATATCTCGCTATTTGGTTTCTGGCATCTTCGATGCTTGTATTATTTTGTATTAAATATTCATAATATTCTCTGACATCATTATTGCCTCCGATCGCAGCATTGGCAGCTATTTTATAACTGCTTTTCAAAGGTCTGCTGTATCGAACATTCCTTTTACCGTAGTTTCTTCCGCCACTGTCTTTTTTATATTTCACAAGTCCGCAGTAAGCATAATATTTATATTTATCTTCGAAACGGTTTGCATCTATTACTACTGACAGTATTGTTACTGATAATACCTCGGCTATACCGGGTACCTGGTTCAGTTGACTTACTGTCTGATTTTCCCGTTTTAGTTTTCTGAATATTTTCACATATTCCTTTCTGACACCCTCTGTTTGCTCAATTATTAAGTTTTGCTGTTGAGTTACAAACAAATTAATTTCATTTCCTGAGAGTATCTTTTCTTTCTTATGATCTTTCCCTTCTGAAAGAAACATTGCTGACCTTTGATTCTTTAATCTAACAATAGATTTTATAAAGTCGTCATAAGAACTGACAAGTTTTCTTAACCTATATAATTCGTCAGTTGTATGAAATACTTCCTTTAAAGATCTGTGTCTCAAAAGCGTGCATAACTTTACTGCATCACTCTTGTCATTTTTTGGACCACTTTTTAATAAGCTGTTATAATAAGGTTCGCAAATTAAGATCTTATCCACAAGATCAAAGAGTTCGACATAAAGCCAGTGTGCAGTAGTTGTTTCTTCAATTGTTAAAATCTTTTTACCTGAATATTTACTCAGGCATTCTTTTAATTTCTTAATACTAGACGGATGTTCTTCCACATTGTATTTCGCACCGTTATTACGAATTGATGCTAAAGCAAAATTTTCTTTCGACCAATCCAAAGCGATGTAGTGATTATAAAAATCATTTTTTGTATTTTGCATCTTAAGGCTCCTTTCTTTTTTTAGAAGTTCATTATTCCACGAAAATAATTCGTGCTAACTCTAAAAGAAAGTGAGCCTTTTTGTTAATTTATCGACGGC
>NZ_DAORSO010000351.1:0-1466 GCF_035443565.1 Ornithinibacter sp.
TGGCGCACCTCGAGGCGGCATCGGGCGACCCGGCGCGTCAGGAGGCGGCATCGTTGGTCGCGGCGGCGGCGCGCACCGTATCCTGATCTGCGACGCCCGCGGCATCCCGCGGATTCCGCCCCCCTGACTTCATCCAGGAGCACGACTCCCGTGTCCGAACAGCCCGAGAAGAAGACCGGCCGCATCGCCCAGGCCCGGCAGGCGTACAGCGCGATCAAGAGCCTGGACCCCAAGCTGGGCTGGTGGATGTTGTTCGCCGCCCTCGGCACGGCGGCGCTGTTGCTCGCTGGCGGCTTCCTCCTCGGTGGTTGGTGGCGCTGGTACGCCGTGCTCGTGGCGATCCCGTCTGCGCTGCTCGCAGCAGTGATCGTGATGAACCGACGCGGCAACACGGCGATGTACAAGGCCCTCGATGGTCAGGTCGGCGCCACCGGGGCGACGCTCACCGGGCTCGGCCGCCGCGGGTGGTACGCCGCCCAGGAGCCCGTCGCCCTCGAGGGCGCGCGCGGCACCCGACCGAGCGACATGGTGGATGCCGCGATGGTCTTCCGCGCGCTGGGACGCCCCGGCGTCGTGCTCCTCGGTGAGGGCCCGCCGGCCCGGGTCAACAAGCTGCTCAAGCAGGAGGAGAAGAAGGTCGCCCGTGTGGCTCCCGGCGTTCCGGTGCACCTGTGGGTCGTCGGTGACGGCGAGGGCCAGGTGCCGGTGAAGAAGGTGGCCGGCAAGCTGACCCGGATGCGCCCGGTGCTGACCAAGGCCGAGACGGCCGTGGTCAACAAGCGGCTGAAGTCGCTCGGCGGCATGCGCCCCCCGATCCCCAAGGGTGTCGACCCCACGCGGGCCCGCGTCGACCGCAAGGCCATGCGCGGTAAGTAACTCGCCACACCCTCGTCCCGCGACCCCACGGCATCCGGATGCCGCCTCGACCGGGTGGCAGAGGACGACCGGGTGGCAGAGGACAGTGAACGGCCCCGGCTCTGGTGAGCCGGGGCCGTTTCTGTGTGCGTGTCGCTGAAGGATCAGAGGTCTTCGTGGCGGCCGAGCTTGTGCAGGGCCACTCCACCGAGGACCTGGACCAGACCGAGACCCATCGCCATCGCGCTGACACCGAAGGCCAGGACGCTGGTGAAGAGCGAGGCGCGAAGGAACGAGCCGTTCATGACCACGGCGCGCACCGGGTCTTCACGGTCGAGCTCGGCGTAGGTCTTGCCACCGGAGGCGTCAAGGGCGTGCTCGTTGATGATCTGGGCCTGGGCGTAGGCGCTGAACGGGCCGTTGACGTTGTCGCCGGCGAGGAACGAGGCGTCCTCCGCGACGACGATGTTCTCCGCGGAGAGCTGGTTCTGGACGAGCACCCAGGTGCTCGCGCCGCCGACGAACATGATCGCGCCGATGACCGCGATGATGATGCCGGAGAGCTTGACGAATCCGCCACGCTTCGTGGCAACCGCTTCGGTCTGACTGGT
>NZ_DAORSO010000352.1:0-1465 GCF_035443565.1 Ornithinibacter sp.
CCGCCCGGGAAGCACCGGCATCCGGGTTCAGACGGTGAGGTCCGACTTCACCGTCTTCATGACGAACCGCGACTCGAGCCGCCCGAGGTTCGGCAGCGCCATGAGCTCCTCGGTCATGAACCTCTCGTAGGTCTCGAGGTCGGCCACGGCGACGAGGGCCTGGTAGTCGGGGCGCCCTAACATGCGCCGGCACTGCACGACCTCGTCGTACGAGGCCAGGGCCTGCTCGAACTCCTGGAGCAACCCCTTGCCCTGTCCGGCCAGCTCGAAGTCGACGTTCACGACGAACTGCCGCCCCACCGCCGCGGGGTCGATGCGTGCTGAGTACCCGAGGATGACGCCGCGCTCCTCGAGGCGCCGCACCCGCCGCAGGCACGGCGAACCGCGGTCATCTCGGCCGGGGTCGCCCCCCCTCGTGGATGCCGTTCCCGCCGCCCTCGTCGCCCTCACCGTCGTGGGCGGTGCCTACCTGCTCCACCTCGGCGTCGCGACCCTGCGCAGCACCCGCACCGTGGGCGCCCCGAACCTTTCACCCACGTCGGATGCCGTGAGCCCCACCCCCGTGAGCCCCACCACCGCGGGGCACGGGTTCCTGCGGCGGGGGATCGCCGTCAGTGCCCTCAACCCCAAGTCGCTGCTCTTCTTCCTGGCGTTCCTGCCGCAGTTCACCCGCCAGAGCGCGCCGTGGCCGATGCCCGTGCAGCTCCTCGTGCTCGGTGTGGTCTGGGTCGTGCTGGCCGGTCTGGTCTACGCGGCGATGGGTTTCACGGTGCAGCGCACCCTGGCCCAGCGGCCGCACCTGCAACGCGGCGTCGCCCTGGTCGCCGGGGTCGCGATGATCCTCGCGGGTGTCGGGCTCCTCGGTGAGCAACTCGTGCACACACTGACCGCCGTTGCCTGACGCCCTCAGCGGCCCCGGGACGGGCGGGTCGGGAGGGTGTAGCCGACGCCGTCCAGCCCCGGGTCGACGGCGATGCCCATGTGCTTGAGCAGCATCGGCATGACGTCGACCGAGCGCACCGGCGCCTGCAGGTCGGTGCGTGACAGGTCGGCCCCGGCGAAGACGATCGGGATCTGCTGGCTGCGACGCTGGATCCCGCCGTGGTCACCGGCCACCGAGTACGTCGTGTCGTCGACCAGGGTGGCGATGACCTCGGGCCCGTAGGCCGCGGCCTCGGTGTCGACGAGCTCCTGCGCGTGCTGGACGAACCATGCCTTCTCCCCGGGGTTGGTCATCCGGTCGTACCGCACGGGGGAGACCCGGGTGTAGCGGTCGCCGGCACGGGTCCACACGGCCGAGACACCCGGCATCCCCGCCATGATGGATGCCGCCTCGCTCACCTTCGCGGGGGAGGTGTCCTTCAGCCAGGCCCGCAGCATCGAGTCGCTGTAGCTCAGGCCCACGTTGTCGGTGTCGGTGAGGGGCTTGAGCGCGTCCTGCGGCTTCAGGTACGGGGCGTCGTTG
>NZ_DAORSO010000353.1:0-1455 GCF_035443565.1 Ornithinibacter sp.
GAGCAATCATCGGAACCTGTGGATGGGGCTCGGCGCGGTGACGTGAAGTAGGCGCACCTCCCGAGCAAGATCGAAGCCCATGCTCAAGTTCTGATCAGGTCGGCGTTGGCGCGCCGGCTCGGGAAGGTGCACCCATGCTCAAGGTAGTTCACGACGCTTATGCGTCCAACGAGGCGGCCGGTGGGTCGATGCTCGATGAGATCGTTCGTGACGGCGCTCGGCAGATGCTGGCTGCTGCGCTGCAGGCCGAGGTCGCCGCCTACATCGAGGCGTTCGCCGACCAGCTCGACGAGAACGGGCGCCGGCTGGTGGTCCGTAACGGCTTCCACGAGCCGCGGGAGGTGACCACGGCCGCGGGCGCGGTGGCGGTCAGGCAGCCGCGGGTCAACGACAAGCGCGCCGATGAGGTGACCGGGAAGCGCAAGCGGTTCGCCTCGGCGATCCTGCCGGCGTGGGCCAGGAAGTCGCCCAAGGTCGCGGAGGTGTTGCCGCTGCTGTACCTGCACGGCCTGTCCTCGGGTGACTTCGGTCCGGCGCTGGAGCAGTTCCTCGGCTCTGGTGCTGGCCTGTCGGCCTCGACGATCACCCGGCTGACCACGCAGTGGCAAGACGAGGCGGTCGCGTTCAACAAGCGATCGCTGGCCGCCACGGATTACGTGTACGTGTGGGTCGACGGGATCCACCTCAAGGTGCGCCTGGAGCAGGACAAGGTGTGCCTGCTGGTCATGATCGGCGTGCGTGCCGACGGCACCAAGGAACTCGTCGCGCTCGACGACGGCCACCGTGAGTCCACCGAGTCCTGGGCCGACCTGCTCCGCAGCTGCAAGCGCCGCGGAATGCGCGCCCCGGTGCTCGCGGTTGGCGACGGGGCACTCGGGTTCTGGGCCGCGGTCCGCTCCGTGTTCCCCGAAACCCGCGAACAGCGGTGCTGGTTCCACAAGATCGCCAACGTCCTCAACGTGCTCCCGAAGTCCGCGCAACCGAACGCCAAGGCCGCGCTGGCGGAGATCTGGAACGGCGAGAACCGCGACCACGCCGAGAAGGCGGTCAAGGCGTTCGCCGCCGACTACGGCACCAAGTGGCCCAAGGCCGTCGCGAAGATCACCGACGACCTCGACGTCCTCCTCGCGTTCTACGACTACCCCGCCGAGCACTGGATCCACCTGCGGACCACCAACCCGATCGAGTCGACCTTCGCGACCGTCCGGCTGCGTCAGCGAGTCACCAAGGGACCCGGCTCCCGGGCCGCGGGGATCGCGATGGCGTTCAAGCTCATCGAGTCCGCACAAGCCAGATGGCGTGCCGTCAACGCACCGCAACTCGTCGCCCTCGTCCGCGCTGGCGCGACGTTCAAGAATGGCGTCCTCGTCGAACGAGACGACGATCCGGCGGTCGCATCAGGAGGTGATCAGCAGGTCGCCTGAACACGCCATCCACAGGTCTTGACTATTGCTC
>NZ_DAORSO010000354.1:0-1439 GCF_035443565.1 Ornithinibacter sp.
GTCCTATCTGAGGCATGGACCACCTTTCGCGGGCATCTTGACGTGAGGCATCACGGTATCTGGGCGGAATTGGCATCTCAGGAGAGGGGGTCTGTGGGGGCGTACGGGACGAGGCCGAGGGTTCGGTCGCGGTCCCCCAGTGACTCGGCCTGCCCGCGCAGGGAGTCAACCGTGTCGGCCCCGGCCCGTACGAACCTCCCCGACCAGGCATCGAGCTCCCCCGAGGCCAGGCCGAGCACGAGGTCGGTGACCTCCTCGGGCGAGGTCCACTCGGTGCGCCCGACGTGGGCGTGCATGGCCTGCGTCATGTCGGTGCGCACGACCCCGGGCATGAGGTCGAACGCCCGGATGCCGCGAGCCCACCCGGCGAGGTGGGTCGACCCCGTGATCCTCGCCAACGCCGTCTTGCTGACGTTGTAGGCGCTCGCGTCCAGCCCCGGGCGCAGCGCGGCACCGCTGTTGATGTTGATGATCCGCCCACCGCCCTGGTGCAGCATGGCCTCCCCGACGAGCCGGGTCATGAGGTACGCCCCGAGCACGTTGACCTCCTGGACCTGCCACCACTCGTCGGGGTCGGAGGCGAAGAGGTCGACCTCGGTGTCGATGACGCCGGCGTTGTTGACGAGCACGTCGATGCGCCCCTGGCGCTCGAGGATCTCCGCGACCCAGGCGCTGACCGCCGCCCGATCGCTCACCGGGGCGGTCGCGGTGGACCCGCGCTCGACGGAGTACCCGGCATCCTCCAAGGCGTCGGCGACGTGGCGGCCGATGCCGCGCGACGCGCCGGTGACCACCGCGACGAGGTGCCCGCCCCGACCGTCGTCGGTGACGGGTTCGGGGGTCACCTCACCGTCGTCGTCGACCGGCACCTCGACGGGGGTGCTCACGCGCGCTGCACCGCTCCGACGGCCTTCGCCGCCGCCGCCAGGGCACGGTCACGCAGGCCGCTCACCTCGTCGGTGGTCAGCGTACGGTCCGGCGCCCGGAAGGTGAGCCGGTAGGCCAGGGACTTGCGCCCCTCGCCGACCTGGTCGCCGCGGTAGACGTCGAACAGGGTGAGTGACTCGAGGGTCTCCCCGGCACCACCGCGCAGCGCCTGCGCCACCCGGGCCGCCGGGACGTCCTCGTCGATGACGACGGCGACGTCACTCTGCGCGAGGGGGAAGGTGTGCACCGTGCGAGCCTGCGGGGTCCCTTCCGAGGCGAGCGTCAGCACGTCAAGGTCGAGCTCTCCACCGACCGCACGCGCCGGCAGCCCGAGGGCCGCCACGGCCTTCGGGTGCAGTTCGCCGACGTGACCGACGAGGGTCCCGTCGCTCAGCGTGATCCGGGCACAGCGACCGGGGTGGAACGGGGCCGCGGTGTCGGCCGCCACCTCGATGCTCACCCCGAGGGCCTCACCGAGGGTGCGCGCGAGGTCGACGACGTCGGTGACGTCG
>NZ_DAORSO010000355.1:0-1436 GCF_035443565.1 Ornithinibacter sp.
CGGCTTGACTCACGATTACTGCCCGCGAAGCGTTCCCCGTGCCTCACGTAGGAATGCCCGCGAAACGGGGACGCTTGGGTGGTGTGAGGAGCGAACTGTCGATGCGATCCAGGGCCGAGGTCACGACGAGGTACGCGAAGGCGTACGTGAGCGCGAGGAAGAAGGACAAGGGCAGGGTGTTGGACGAGGTTGTCTCGGTGACGGGCTGGTCGCGCGACAACGCCCGGCGCCGGTTGACCGCGGCCGCCGCGCAACGCCCGGGCAGTGGCCGCGTGGTCGCTGTTGTGCCGAGGAAGCCTCGGGCGCAGGGATATTCGTACGACGCGCGCAAGGTGCTGCAGCGGGTGTGGGCCGCTTCGGGCGGTCAGTGCGGGAAGTACCTCGCTGCGTCGATGCGGGCCCAGTTGGACGCTCTGGAGCGGCACGGCGAGCTCGTGCCCGGGCAGGCCCGGTACTCCATGCAGGTGCGAGCCGAGCTGCTGGCCATGTCCGCGGCGACGATCGACCGGTACCTGGCCCCGGCCAAGGCGAAGGACGCGATCGGTGGGGTGTCGACGACCAAGCCGTCCCCGCTGCTGCGCTCGAGCATCACGATCCGCAAGGCCGGCGACGAGGTCGAGGCCGAACCGGGGTTCTTCGAGGGCGATACCGTCGCGCACTGCGGACCCACCCTCAAGGGCGAGTTCGCCCGCACCCTGAACCTGACCGACGTGCGGACCGGGTGGGTGTTCACCCGGTCGGTCCGTAACAACGCCAACACCCACATCCTGTCCGCGCTGCAAGCGGCGCTCGATGAAATCCCCTACGCCGTAACGGGGTTGGACTTCGACAACGGCTCCGAGTTCCTCAACTACCCGGTCATCGAGTGGGCCGCGGACCGGAAGATCTTCTTCACCCGATCGCGGCCGTACAAGAAGAACGACCAAGCCACGATCGAGTCCAAGAACAACCACCTCGTGCGCAAGTACGGCTTCTACTACCGCTACGACACAGAGGACGAGCGCACGGTCTTGAACCGGCTCTGGCCGCTGGTCAACGACCGCCTGAACTACCTCACCCCGACCATCAAACCGATCGGGTACGCCACCACCAGCGACGGCCGCCGGCGACGCCTGTATGACAAACCAGCCACCCCGCTGGAACGGCTACTCGCCGCGAGAGTCCTCGCCCGGGCGCAGGAAGCCGAACTGATCGCACACCGCGACACCCTCAACCCCGCGCACCTCGCCCGGCGTATCAGCGACCTCCAGGCGCGCCTGCTCGTGCTGGCCAAGGACAAGACCGAACAACTCTACCTGGCCAGCTTCCCCACCGCCCTGCCCGACGTCCGCAAGGGCATCCGCACCAAAGCCGGCTGACCCCACCCCCCCTTTCGCGGGCAGTCCTATCTGAGGCATGGACCACCTTTCGCGGGCATCTTGACGTGAGGCATCACG
>NZ_DAORSO010000356.1:0-1435 GCF_035443565.1 Ornithinibacter sp.
ACTGCAACCCGCTTCATGCTGCATGACTATACAGAGTCCCGCGACTCTATGCACAACATGCCCTCGAGAGGGGTCAGGCGAGGGGGTCGTCGGGGGTGTACGGCACGAGGCCCAGGGTGCGGTCTCGCTCCCCCAGCGTGTCGGCCCGCTCCCGCAGCGACTCCACCGTGTCGACCCCGGCGCGGACGAACCGCCCCGACCAGGCGTCGAGCTCACCCGAGGCCAGGGCGAGCACGAGATCGGTGACGTCCTCGGGCGCGGTCCACTCGGTGCGCCCGACGTGGGCGTGCATGGCCTGCGTCATGTCGGTGCGCACGACCCCGGGCATGAGGTCGAACGCCCGGATGCCGCGAGCCCACCCGGCGAGGTGGGTCGACCCCGTGATCCTCGCCAACGCCGTCTTGCTGACGTTGTAGGCGCTCGCGTCCAGCCCCGGGCGCAGCGCGGCACCGCTGTTGATGTTGATGATCCGCCCACCGCCCTGGTGCAGCATGGCCTCCCCGACGAGCCGGGTCATGAGGTACGCCCCGAGCACGTTGACCTCCTGGACCTGCCACCACTCGTCGGGGTCGGAGGCGAAGAGGTCGACCTCGGTGTCGATGACGCCGGCGTTGTTGACGAGCACGTCGATGCGCCCCTGGCGCTCGAGGATCTCCGCGACCCAGGCGCTGACCGCCGCCCGATCGCTCACCGGGGCGGTCGCGGTGGACCCGCGCTCGACGGAGTACCCGGCATCCTCCAAGGCGTCGGCGACGTGGCGGCCGATGCCGCGCGACGCGCCGGTGACCACCGCGACGAGGTGCCCGCCCCGACCGTCGTCGGTGACGGGTTCGGGGGTCACCTCACCGTCGTCGTCGACCGGCACCTCGACGGGGGTGCTCACGCGCGCTGCACCGCTCCGACGGCCTTCGCCGCCGCCGCCAGGGCACGGTCACGCAGGCCGCTCACCTCGTCGGTGGTCAGCGTACGGTCCGGCGCCCGGAAGGTGAGCCGGTAGGCCAGGGACTTGCGCCCCTCGCCGACCTGGTCGCCGCGGTAGACGTCGAACAGGGTGAGGGACTCCAAGGTCTCCCCGGCACCACCGCGCAGCGCCTGCGCCACCCGTGCCGCCGGGACGTCCTCGTCGATGACGACGGCGACGTCACTCTGCGCGAGCGGGAAGGTGTGCACCGTGCGGGCCTGTGGGGTCCCTTCCGAGGCCGTCGTCAGCACGTCGAGGTCGAGCTCGCCGCCGACCGCCCGGGCCGGCAGTCCGAGGGCGGCCACGGCCTTCGGGTGCAGCTCACCGACGTGACCGACGAGGGTCCCGTCGCTCAGCGTGATCCGGGCACAGCGGCCGGGGTGGAACGGGGCCGCGGTGTCGGCCACGACCTCGATCGCCACCCCGAGGGCCTCACCGAGGGTGCGCGCGAGGTCGACGACGTCGGTGACGTCG
>NZ_DAORSO010000357.1:0-1430 GCF_035443565.1 Ornithinibacter sp.
TCACCTTCGAGCGCCAGGTCTGACCCGTACCCAGATCGACCAATAGGTCACCACAGGTACATCACCGCCCGAACCGGCCGTACCCAGATCGACCAATAGGTCTCCTTAGGTACGCGCCCGCCGCGAGCGCCAGGTCGCCCACGCACCCGTGCACCACAGGGCGGCGACGACGAGCACCGGCTGGAAGAGCAGGCGAACCAGGCGTGCGGCATCCGAGTCGAGGCCGAAGGCCGCTGTGCCCGTGAGGTACTGGCTGATGTTGCCCGGGAAGATCGCCACGAAGAACGCCGCCACCACCCAACCCACGGTGGGGCGCAGCCGCGCGGGAGCGACGGCGAGCGCAGCGGCGAGGACCAGCTCGATCACCCCACTGACGGCGATCACCGCCTCGGGCCACGGCATCCACGGCGGTACCTGGGCGCGAAAGGTGTCAGCCGACGCGAAGTGACCCACCCCCGCCGTCACGAGGAGCAGCACGAGCGCCCAGCGCACCACCGCACGCGCGAGGCCCGCACCCGGCGACCCCTGCGGCGTCGTTGCCGCAGGGGTCGCCGGGGTGTTCATCGACGAGCCCGTCAACGCCGCACGACAAGCGTGGCGGTGATGGTCTGACCGGTGTCGGGAACGGTGATCGTCACCGTGTAGCTACCCGGTGCCAGGCCCGCGGTCGACAGGTTGTGCTGCCACTTGCCGTCGACGTAGGCGAGGGTCGCGGTGCGCGCCACGGTGCTGCCCTGGCTCACGGTGAGCGTCGGGTCGAGGTCGGTCGGCTCGGACCCGTCGCAGTCGGCGAGCTCGACCTTGACCGGGACGGTCGAGCCCTGCTTGGCCGTGACGCTGCCCTTCTTGAACGGGGCGAGGACGCCGGTCGTCGTGAACTCGACGGCCACGTCGGCGGTCGTCGTCGTGACGTGGCCGTGGCTGTCGGTCACGGTGACCGTCGCCGTGTACTGGCCCGCCTCCGAGTAGGTGTGCGTGCGGGTCAGCGAGTCGGATGCCGTGTTCACCGTCTCGGTGGTGCCGTCACCCCAGGCGATCTTCACCTCGTGGGTGTCGGCGTCGTCCCTGTCGGCGATGTCGACCGTGAGGCTGGCACTGCCCTCACCACAGCTCACCGACGTGTCGTCGAAGGCTGCCTCGACGGTGGCCGGGGAGTTCGGCGTGAGGCCGACGATGATCGGGTCGTGGTCGGAGACGCGGAACATGTCCGGGGCGTAGAGCACGTCCTGGAGGTTGGCCGTCTTGAAGTCGGTGTTGTAGTCCAGCACCGACGGCTCGTCGGCGTTGATGTGGAACTCCGCGACACCGGCGACCTGGTTCTTGCCGAACAGGTCGGCCGAACCGAGGGCGTGGTCGAGGTAGCCCCACTGGCCGTCGAAGACGTAGGAGTAGGCGTCCTCACCGAGGAAGCTGCTCACGAGGTTGGTGTA
>NZ_DAORSO010000358.1:0-1423 GCF_035443565.1 Ornithinibacter sp.
CGGTCAAGCCCCGTGACGTGGTGTAGCGATCGGTGATCCTTCGGTGTTGATTTCGGTCAGGCGCTGAGCTCGAGGATGGTGTCGGTGGTCGCCTCCTCTGCGGTGTCGGGGACGAGGGTGAGGCGGGACTTGGCGAGGATCTCGAGGCCGAGGTAGCGGCGGCCTTCGGCCCATTCGTCGGTCTGTTCGGCGAGGACTGCGCCGACGAGGCGGATGATCGCGTCGCGATTCGGGAAGATGCCGACGGAGTCGGTGCGGCGGCGGATCTCTCGGTTGAGGCGCTCGTTGGGGTTGTTGGACCAGATCTGCTGCCAGAGTCCCTCGGGGAATCCGGTGAACGCGAGGATGTCTGCTCTCGCGTTGTCGAGGTGCTCGTGCGCGGCGGGGAGCTTTCCGTCGACGTAGTCCAGCAGCCGGTCGAACTGCGCGTTCACGGCATCAGCGTCGGGCTGGTCGTACACGGAGTGCAGCATCGCTTTCACCGCCGGCCATAGCGCCTTCGGGGTCACGCTCATCAGGTTCGCCGCGTAGTGGGTCCTGCAGCGTTGCCAGACAGCTCCCGGCAGGTTCGCCGCGATCGCCTCGACGAGACCTGCGTGCGCGTCGCTGGTGACCAGGCGAACTCCGCCGAGGCCGCGGGCGACGAGGTCAGCGAAGAACGAGTTCCACGCCGCCCCGGTCTCACTGGTCGCGACCCGCAGGCCGAGGACTTCGCGGCGCCCGTCACCGTTGACGCCGGTCGCGACGAGCACGACCGCGTTGATCACTCGTCCGCCCTCGCGAACCTTCATCGTGAGCGCGTCGGCGGCGACGAACGTGAACGGACCGGCGTCGTCGAGCGGGCGGTGCCGGAACTGGTCGACGTGCTCGTCGAGGTCAGCCGCCATCCGGGAGACCTGTGACTTCGACAGGCTGTGGATCCCGAGGGTCTTCACGAGCTTGTCCATCCGGCGGGTCGATACCCCGGCGAGGTAGCAGTCCGCGACGACGGTGATCAACGCGGTCTCGGCTCGTTTCCGTCGCTCCAGCAGCCATTCCGGGAAGTAGGTCCCGGTGCGGAGCTTCGGGACCGCGACGTCGATCGTGCCGACCCGGGTATCGAGGTCTCGGTGCCGGTAGCCGTTCCGTTGCGCCGTCCGGTCAGGGCTGGGCTTTCCCCATTCCGCTCCGACGACGGCATCCGCGTCCGCAGACAGCAGCGCGTTGATCGTGGTCTGCAGCAGGCTGCGCATCAGATCCGGAGACGCGTCGGTCAGGGCTTCAGCGAGCACGCTCGCAGGGTCGACAATATGAAGTGCGGTCATCGTGATGATGCCTTTCGAGTGGAGGTAAGAGACTTCTCGAAGGATCACACGGTGACCGCGCCTACGTCGTGAACGACGGGCCGGCCACCGTGGGCTACACCACCTTAAGGGGCACTACT
>NZ_DAORSO010000359.1:0-1419 GCF_035443565.1 Ornithinibacter sp.
GGTCAAGTCCCTGGTAGTGGTGTAGCGGTCGGTCCTTCGATGTGAGGGGTTAGGCGCTGAGTTCGAGGACGGGGTCGGTCACCTCCTCGGTGCTGGTGTCGGTGACGAAGGTGAGGCGGCTCTTGGCGAGGATGTCGAGGCCGAGGTAGCGTCGGCCTTCGGCCCATTCGTCGGTCTGTTCGGCGAGGACTGCGCCGACGAGGCGGATGATCGCGTCGCGGTTCGGGAAGATCCCGACGGAGTCGGTGCGGCGGCGGATTTCTCGGTTGAGGCGCTCGTTGGGATTGTTCGACCAGATCTGCTGCCAGAGCCCTTCGGGAAACTGTGTGAAGGCGAGGATGTCCGCCCTGGCGGTGTCGAGGTGCTCGAACGCGTCGGGGAGCTTGCCGTCGACGTAGTCCAGCAGCCGGTCGAATTGGGCGTGAACCGCGTCGGCGTCGGGCTGATCGTAGACGGAGTGCAGCATCGCTTTCACCGCCGGCCACATGGTTTTCGGTGTCACGGACATCAGGTTCGCGGCGTAATGCGTCCGGCATCTCTGCCAGACCGCGCCGGGCAGGTTCGCCGCGATGGCCTCGACGAGCCCTTGGTGGGCGTCGCTGGTGACGAGGCGGACGCCGCCGAGCCCACGGGCGACAAGGTCGGCGAAGAACGAGTTCCACGCTGCCCCGGTCTCCGAGGTTGCGACGCGCAGACCGAGGACTTCGCGGCGCCCGTCCGCGTTGACGCCGGTGGCGATCAGGACGACGGCGCTGATGACCCGTCCGCCTTCGCGGACCTTCATCGTGAGCGCGTCAGCGGCGACGAATGTGAACGGCCCGGCATCGCCCAGGGGTCGGTGGCGGAACTGGTCGACGTGCTCGTCGAGCTCAGCCGCCATGCGCGAGACCTGCGACTTGGAGAGGGAGTGGATTCCGAGGGTCTTCACCAGCTTGTCCATCCGGCGGGTGGAGACCCCGGCGAGGTAGCAGTCCGCGACGACGGTGATCAGCGCGGTCTCTGCGCGTTTGCGACGCTCGAGCAGCCATTCCGGGAAGTAGGTGCCCTGCCGCAGCTTCGGGATGGCGACGTCGATGGTGCCGACGCGGGTGTCGAGGTCGCGGTGCCGGTAACCGTTGCGTTGTGTGAGCCGGTCGGGTGAGGGCTTACCCCACTCCGCGCCAACGACGGCGTCGGCGTCAGCGGACAGCAACGCGTTGATCATGGTCTGCAGCAAGCTGCGCATCAGATCCGGCGACGCGTCCAACAGTGCTTCGCTGAGCACGCCAGCAGGGTCGACAATATGAGGAGCGGTCATCGTGATGACTCCATTCGAGTGAGAAGTAGAGAGCTTTCTCGAAGGATCACACGGTGGCCGCGCTTACGTCGTGAACGACGAGCCAGACCACCGCGCGCTACACCACTATGCGGGACTCAACT
>NZ_DAORSO010000360.1:0-1413 GCF_035443565.1 Ornithinibacter sp.
GCTCGACGCCCTGTCGTGAAAGGCCCCGCATGACCGCGATCCTCTGGCTGCGCCGTGACCTGCGCCGCGCCGACCACCCCGCCCTGCTCGCCGCGCGCGAGGCGGCCACGGCATCCGGGGGCGACCTCGTGGTCGCGTTCGTCGTCGACCCGCGCCTGTGGGACGGGGGAGGGGCGGCGAGGCGCGCCTGGCTGGCGGCCACGCTGAAGGCCACCGACGAGGCCTACGACGGAGCCCTGACGCTGCTGCACGGCACCCCTCGAACGGTCATCCCCGAGCTCGCCGCCCGGGTGGGGGCCACCTCGGTGCACGTGTCTCGCGAGACCACCCCGGCCGGGCGACGCCGGGACGAGGTCGTGGCCGGGACGCTGCGATCCGCCGGGGTCGAGTGGGTCGAGACGGGGACGCCGTATGCCGTGGGGCCGGGTCTGGTCGTCAACGGCTCGGGGGACCCGTACAAGGTCTTCACCCCGTTCTCGAAGGCGTGGCGTGCACACGGGTGGCCGGCGCCGGCCATCACCCCGCGAGAGCTCCCCCTGCGGCGAGTCGACAGCGACCCCCGGGCCACCGCTGAGGTGACCGCTGCGCTCGAGGCTCCCGGCCTGCCGGAACTTCCCCCTGCCGGGGAGAAGGCGGCCCTCGCGCGGTGGCGCGAGTGGCGCGAACGGGCGCTCACGGCATACGCCGACGACCGCAACCGGCCCGACCTCGACGGCACCTCGCGGCTCTCGCCGTACCTGAAACTCGGTGTCGTGCACCCGCGCACGCTGCTGGCCGAGCTGGCGGGGGAGTCGGGCAAGGGGGCGCACACGTACGAGAGCGAGCTCGCCTGGCGTGAGTTCTACGCCGACGTGCTCTGGCACCACCCGCGCACCGCCTGGGAGGACCTGCGCCCCGAGATGTCGGCCATGCGCTACGACGAGCCGCAGGACGCCATCGAGGCGTGGAAGGCCGGCCGCACCGGGTACCCGATCGTCGACGCCGGGATGCGCCAGCTGCTCGCCGAGGGCTGGATGCACAACCGGGTGCGGATGATCGCGGGCAGCTTCCTCACCAAGGACCTGCACGTGTGGTGGCCGCTCGGGGCCCGGCACTTCATGGAGCACCTCATCGACGGCGACATCGCCTCGAACAACCACGGCTGGCAGTGGGTGGCCGGTACGGGCACGGACGCCTCGCCGTACTTCCGGGTGTTCAACCCCGTGACGCAGGGGCTGCGCTTCGACCCCGACGGGGACTACGTGCGGCGATGGGTGCCCGAGCTGGCGCACGTGGCGGGTGCTGCGGCGCACGAGCCGTGGGACGTCGCCGACGGCTACGCCCGCGGCTACCCCGCGCGGATCGTCGACCACGCGGCCGAGCGCATCGAAGCCCTCGACCGCCTCCAGGCCACCAAGTCCTGACCCGCGGAAC
>NZ_DAORSO010000361.1:0-1409 GCF_035443565.1 Ornithinibacter sp.
TCCTGACCCTCCTCGGTGGGCATCAGCCGCGTCGCTGCCATGGCCCGACCATACCCACTCCCGGCTTTTCCTCCCCATGGGGGAAGCACAAGGTTCGCAAGGGGTGCCTTCCCTTGCGGACCTGACCTTTTCCGCCCCATGTCGCAACGCTCAGCGGCCGGGGTCAGGCCGGGTAGGCGATGGTCTCGGTCGCCTTGGCCGTCAGCCACACCGGGGTGCCGCGTTCGAGGCCGAGGTCGGCCAGCGCCGCGGGGGTGATGTCGACCAGGCAGGACGGAGACCCGGTCACCTCGACGCGCACGCGGTCACCGAGGAGTTCGATGCCGGTCACCGCGCCGGTCCACACGTTGCGGGCACTGGTGTTCTCGACGGGAGTGGTGAACAGGCTGACCGCTCCCGGGGGGAGCGCCACGAGCAGGCGCCGCGCGTCGGCGTCGGTGCCCGGGGTCGGGGACACCGTGAGGGTTCCGCCGCCGTCGAGGTTCACCACCGCGGATGCCGGGTCACGCGTCCCCGCGTAGAGGTTGAGTCCGACGAGGCGGGCGACGTAGTCCGTCGCGGGATGGCGGGCGACCTCCGCGGGGGTGCCTTCCTGGACGACCCGCCCTTGCTCGATGACGATGATCCGGTCGGCGATGACCATGGCGTCGATCGGGTCGTGGGTGACGACGACCACAGGGCCGGCGAACTGCTCGAGGTGGGCACGCAACGCCGTGCGGACGTCGAGCCGCGTCCGGGCGTCGAGGGCCGCGAGCGGTTCGTCGAGCAGGAGCAGGCGGGGATCGGCGGCCAGGGACCGCGCCAGGGCGACCCGCTGGGCCTGCCCTCCCGAGAGCTGCCCCGGCCGGTGGTGGGCGAGTTCGGTGAGGCCAAGCCGGCCCACCCACTCCCGGGCAGTGGCGCGCGAAGCCGCCCGGCTCGCGCCCATGGAGCGGGGGGCGAAGGCGATGTTGTCGAGGACGTCGAGGTGCGGGAACAGCCGGTAGTCCTGGAACACGATGCCGACCGGTCGCAGCTCCGGCGGGACCCACGTGTCGTTGGCGGCGTCGTCGAGCACCACCCCGTCGAGCCGGATCGAGCCGTCCTTGAGCTCGACGAGACCCGCGAGCGCGCGCAGCAGGGTCGACTTGCCGGCGCCGTTGGGGCCCAGGACGGCCACGACCTCACCCGGCGCCACGGATGCCGTGAGGCGCAGGGAGAACTGGCCGCGCTCGATGAGGCCGTCGACGTCGAGGCCTCCGGCGCCCCCGGTCACAGCGTGCTCCCGGGCCGCAGCCAGCGGTCGCGCAGCAGCGCGAGCACCGCCACCGAGACGGTGAGCAGCACGAGCGACAGGGCGATCGCCGCCTCCGGATCGCTCTCCATCGCGAGGTAGACCGCGAGCGGCATCGTCTGGGTGATGCCGGGGG
>NZ_DAORSO010000362.1:0-1404 GCF_035443565.1 Ornithinibacter sp.
CCAGCGCCAGGATCGCGGGGAAGACCGAGAGCACCGAGTAGTACGTCAGGGCCGCCGCCAGGTCGGTGCACTGGTCGCGCTGGAACTCGGCGACCGAGGCCTTCGCCGTGTACCTCCACCCCGGACGATCGATGTCGCCCGGGGAGTCGGGCTTGCGGTCCGCGTCGGGTGGGGGCGCCGTGTGGGCCTTCGCCGCGGCGGTGTCGTGCTGGGTCATGTCCGTGCTCCTACCCCGGGTGGTCGGCCTCGCACACGAGGTGGTGACCTAGTCAACCTAACCCGCGACACGGCATCCGGATGCCGTCATGGGCGGCCCTGCTCGGATCGGGAACGGTGCTGGGATGATGAGGCGGTGAGCACCGACGGCGGACGACCCCTCCCGCGCCGGCCCCAGCCACTGGGCCCCGACGCGATGGAGTCGGTCGGCGGCACCCTGCCCGGGCCGGCCGAGGTCACCGAGATCGCGCACCAGAGCGCGGCGATCCTCGTCGGTGCCGGCCGCGCCACCCACGACCCCGAGGTGACCGGGCGCCTGGTCACCCTCGTCGACGACCTCGGCCTGTCGACCGTCGCCGACCTGTGGAGCGGGCGACCCGCGCGCTCGCTGCCCGGCACGTTGTGGCGCCTGTACGCCCTGCGCGAGTGGGTGCAGCGCAGCCCCGAGCAGGCCAGCCGCGAGTATGCCGCCGGCATCCGCTTCACCGATGTCGCGCACGCCGTCGCCGGCATCGCCGAGCCCCCGCGCCCCGAGGAGCTCCAGCGGGTCGCCGACCAGATCCTCACCGGGGTGTTCGAGGGCGACCTGGCCGTCGCCCTGGAACGGGCCTCGGCGTTCTGCTCCGTCGTCGCGGCGGGCCGTGCCGAGCTGGCGCACGACCGTGACCACGTCGACCCCGACGGTGCCAGCGACCTCACCCGCACGGCCCTGGCGATGCTCACCACCGGGGAGGACCTGCGGGCCTGTGCCCGGCTCTGGCGGGCCGGCGACCTCCACTGAGACCGCGGGCGTCGGGGTCGCGGCTGCTCGTGAGCGGTGGACCTTCAACGAACTGACGACGTCGGGAACACCTGGACGGCGATGAGGCGTTAGTGTCTCCCGTGGGTGCCGGACCGCGGCAGCCCCGGGTCCCAACATCAGCCGCTACGAGCGGCCACGCGCCGTGAGGCGCTCCCGGTCCGGCACCCACTCACTCGTTGGTGGCCTGCGCCTCAGTCCCGTGAGTGACTTCCGCCCTCATGACATGCAGAGGGCGCGAAATACCGCGCACTCTGCATGTCACACGCCTGAGAGCCCGGGCGCGAGCGCGACGGGAGGCCCGAGCGGTCCCCGGCTACCCGGCATCCGGAGAGACGTCCTACGCTGTCGCTGACTGATCGGCCCCTTCCCCGGAGACCATCTTGGGC
>NZ_DAORSO010000363.1:0-1388 GCF_035443565.1 Ornithinibacter sp.
GGTGCCCTACCCGGATGCCGCGCGCTCGCGCGCCGCTGGGAGGTGCCGGTCCGCTCGCGGCCGGCCGTACGGCATCCAAGCGATTTGTCCCCCGATTCCCCCATGGTTGTGGAGTGCCTGAAGTGAAGAGTGCCGTCGAGACCATCAGCCCGACCCGGGTCAAGCTCAGCGTGGAGGTCCCGTTCGCGGAGCTCAAGCCGATGCTCGACGACGCCTACCGCACCATCGGTGCGCAGGTGCAGATCCCCGGCTTCCGTAAGGGCAAGGTCCCGAGCCGCATCATCGACCAGCGTGTCGGGCGCGGTGCCGTGGTCCAGGAGGCCGTCAACGAGGCGCTGCCGCGCTTCTTCGCCGAGGCCGCCGAGGAGCAGAACGTGCGCGCCATCGGCCAGCCCGAGGTCGACGTCACCGCCGTGCCCCTCGAGGACGGCCAGGACTTCACCTTCACCGTCGAGACCGACGTGCGCCCCGAGGTCGAGCTCCCCGACCTCGAGGGGATCGCGGTCGAGGTCGACGTCGTCGAGGCGACCGAGGACGACATCACCGAGCGCCTCACCGCCCTGCAGGAGCGCTTCGGCGCCCTCGTCGGGGTCGAGCGGGCCGTCGAGGACGGCGACTTCGTCTCCATCGACCTGTCGGCGACGATCGGCGGCGAGGAGATCGACGCGGTCACCGGTGTCTCCTACGAGGTCGGCAGCGGCAACATGCTGCCCGGCATGGACGAGGCCCTCATCGGCATGAGCGCCGGCGAGTCCAAGGACTTCACCGCGCCGCTGGCCGGTGGCGACCGCGAGGGTGAGGACGCCGAGTGCACCGTCACCGTGCAGGCCGTCAAGGTCCGTGAGCTGCCCGCGCTCGACGACGAGTTCGCCCAGCTCGCCTCCGAGTTCGACACCCTCGAGGAGCTGCGCGCCGACGTCGCGCGCCAGGCCGAGCAGAGCAAGAAGTACGAGCAGGGCATCCAGGCCCGTGACAAGGTGCTCGAGCACCTGCTCGAGACCGTCGACGTCGCCGTGCCCGAGGGCATCGTCGAGGCCGAGGTCCACCAGCACCTCGAGGGCGAGAACCGCCTCGACGACGACGAGCACCGCGCCGAGGTGCAGGAGAGCACCCGCCGGGCGCTCAAGGCCCAGTTCCTGCTCGACGCCATCGCCGAGAAGCTCGAGGTCCGCGTCGAGCAGCCCGAGCTCATCGAGTACCTCGTCATGAGCGCCCAGCAGTACGGCATGGACCCGAACACCTTCGCGCAGACGATCGACCAGCAGGGTCAGATCCCCTCGATCGTGCAGGAGGTCGCCCGCCGCAAGGGTCTGGCCGCCGTGCTCGACCAGGCTGTCGTCACCGACACGGCCGGCACCGTGATCGACCTCGACGAGCTCGTGCCGCAG
>NZ_DAORSO010000364.1:0-1385 GCF_035443565.1 Ornithinibacter sp.
ACGCTCACCGGCCCGACGACGGATGCCGTGAGCGTCACCCACGCGTTGCGGGCACCGCTCGCCTGCGCGTCGGCCAACACGTCCATGACGAGGCGGTGCACGAGGATCTCGACCCGGGGGTCGAGCCGGCGCTGGCGCTCGCTCACGGTCACCGTGGTGCGCATGCCGGTGACGCTGCCGAAGCTCTGGACGGCCGCACCGAGCACCGCCCCGAGCCCGCTGCCCGGCCGCTCGGCGACCCGCAGGTCGGTGATGTTCAGGCGCAGGTCGGCCATGACACTGCTCAACTGCTGGCGGAACGCGTCGAGGCTGTCGCGCAGGGGCACTCCGGGTGGCCCGGCCTGCGACCGCAGGGCGTCGACGCCGTAGCCGAGGGCCGCGAGCTCCTGCGCGATCCCGTCGTGGATGTCGCGTGCGATCCGGCCACGTTCCTCGATGCTCGCCACCTGCCGCAGCTCGCCGAACAGCAGCCCGGCCTGGATCGTCGGCGAGACCCGGCGGGTCACCTCCCCGGCGACCCGCCGCTCCTCGGCCGTGAACGGCTGCGTCGCGGCCCGCTCGGCCACCAGCACGGTCGTCGACCCGTTGCCGAGCGCACACGGCACGACGAGCGCCCGGCGATCACCGAGGTCGTCGGTGAAGGTCACCTCGGTCGGGGTGAACCGGTCGGCACCGACCGACAGCACCCGGCTGATCTCGTCGGAGACCGCCCACGGCGCCCGCGTCGATCCGCGCAGCGCGACCGGCACCAGGTGCCGCGAATCCGGCGTCACGAGCACGGCGCTGCGGGTCGAGGGCACATCCGAGGCCAACAGGTCGAGGGCAAGGGTCGCGCTCGCGAGGGCGTCCAGACCGGTGGACATCTGGGCGGAAAGGTCCTGCAGACGGGCGATGAGCTCGATGGCCTCACGTGCTGCCAGGTCCGGCTGCTCGGCGGCCGCCTCCGCTGCCAGCCGCTGGTTCCATGCCCCGAGGATGCCGAGCGCCGCTGCCGCGCCCAGCCAGACGAGCAGCGACCACGAGAGGTCGTGGTCGTGTTGGCCGAGGGTGAGGGCCAGGAGGCAGGCGCCGCCGGCCGCGGCAGAGGTCAGCAAGGCCCCGAACCTGCCCAGGCGGGTGCCGGCGTGGTACACCGGGGCGAACACGAGCAGGGTCGCTCCGGTGTGGATCAGGCCGTAGGCCGCACCCGCCGCTGCGGCGGACGTCGTGAGCATCGCCACGACGAGGCTCTCGACGACGCCGTGCCGAGCCACCGGCAACCGGTCTAGGGTCGTGATGACGAGTTCGACCATCGTGATGAGCGCCAGCCACGGCAGCACCTCGATGAGCGTGTCGCTGATCTCGGCGACGAAGAGCGCGAGGATGAGGAAGGTGAGGCGAATGGC
>NZ_DAORSO010000365.1:0-1379 GCF_035443565.1 Ornithinibacter sp.
CGCATCGGGCACAGCTACGACTGGTCGATCACCTACCGCACGATCGACGACCACTCCCGCGCCACCGCCCAGCAGGCGTTCCTGCGCAACCTCGCCCGCGGCGAGGCCTACCAGGCCGAGGCTCCGGGGCTGTGGGACGTCACGTTCCAGACGGCCGTCGCCCAGGCCGAGCTCGAGGCCCGCGACTACCCCGGGCACTACCACCGGGTGGCCTTCCACGGCCCCCATGGCCCGGTGCACATCGAGACCACCCGCCCCGAGCTCATCCCGAGCTGTGTGGCCCTGATCGCCCACCCCGACGACGAGCGCTACCAAGGCCTGTTCGGCACGACGGTGACGACCCCCCTGTTCGGTGTCGAGGTCCCCGTGCTCGCCCACCCGGGCGCCGAGATGGACAAGGGCGCCGGCATCGCGATGTGCTGCACCTTCGGTGACCTCACCGACGTCATCTGGTGGCGTGAGCTGCAGCTGCCGACCCGCTCGGTCATCACCCGCAGCGGTCGCCTCCAGGGCGAGACCCCTGCCTGGCTCGAGGGCACGCCCGGTGAAGCCCTCTACGCCGAGCAGCTCGCGGGCAAGACCCCGTTCGGGGCACGCGCCGCCCTCGTCGACGCCCTGCGCGAGTCCGGTGACCTCGACGGCGAGCCCAAGGCCACCCAGCGCATGGCGAACTTCTACGAGCGCGGTGAGAAGCCGCTCGAGATCGTCACCTCGCGCCAGTGGTACATCCGCAACGGCGGCCGCGACGCCGAGCTCAACGCGGCGCTGATCGCCCGCGGGGAGCAGATCGACTTCCACCCCGCGTTCATGCGCAGCCGCTACGCCAACTGGGTGAGCGGGCTCAACGGCGACTGGCTGGTCTCCCGCCAGCGCTTCTTCGGTGTGCCGATCCCCGTCTGGTACCCCCTCGACGCCGACGGCGAGCCGGTCTACGACACCCCGATCGTCCCGGACGAGAGCGCCCTGCCGGTCGACCCCGCGGCCAACCCGCCGGCCGGCTACACCGAGGACCAGCGCGGCGTGCCCGGCGGCTTCATCGGCGACCCCGACGTGCTCGACACCTGGGCCACGTCCTCGCTCAGCCCGCAGATCGCCGGCGGGTGGCGCAACGCCGACGGCACCGGCACCGACCCGCTGTTCGACAAGGTCTTCCCGATGGACGTGCGCCCCCAGGGCCACGACATCATCCGCACGTGGCTCTTCTCCACGGTCGTGCGCGCCCACTTCGAGCACGGCAGCGTGCCGTGGACCGACGCCGCGATCAGCGGCTGGATCCTCGACCCCGACCGCAAGAAGATGAGCAAGTCCCGCGGCAACGTCGTCACCCCCGAGGACCTGCTCAAGGAGCACAGCGCGGATGCCGTGCGCTACTGGGCGGC
>NZ_DAORSO010000366.1:0-1372 GCF_035443565.1 Ornithinibacter sp.
CGGCACGAAGATGTTCATCATCGAGAACGGCAAGCGCCTCGCGACCCCGCTCTTCTTCGTCATCGTCGCGCTCGGCACCACTGACCTGCTCTTCGCCCTGGACTCCATTCCCGCGATCTACGGCCTGACCCGTGAGCCCTACATCGTGCTCGTGGCGAACCTCTTTGCCCTGATGGGTCTGCGCCAGCTGTACTTCCTGCTCGGCGGCCTGCTCACCAAGCTCGTCTACCTCAGCCTGGGTCTGGCCGTGCTGCTGGCGTTCATCGGCGTGAAGCTGCTCCTGCACGCCCTGCACGAGAACGAGCTGCCGTTCATCAACGGCGGCGAGCACGTGGCGGTCCCGGAGATCCCGATCTGGATGTCGCTCGGTGCCATCGTCGTCATCCTGGGCACCACGACCGTGGCCAGCCTGTGGAAGACCCGCAAGGACGAGCGCGAGCGCATCGCCGGCGGTCCCACCGGCAGCTAGGTACTGGCTGCCTCAGCGGGGTCCGGCCTCTGGCGCGCGCCGAGCCCGAGCACCAGCGCCGAGGCCGCGACCACCAGGGCCATGCCCACGAGCTGCGTCGGCGAGAGCACCTGGCCGAGGACGAGCAGCCCCGCCAGCGCGGCGAAGGCCGGTTCGAGGCTGAGCAGGATGCCGAAGACCTTCGCGCTCAGCCTCCGCAGCGCCAGCAGCTCGAGTGAGTAGGGCAGGACCGACGAGAGCACAGCGATGCCGAACGCCTTGAGGAGAATGTCCGGCGACCAGGTGGGGGCGCTGGTGATGCCGAGCGGCAGCGTGACGACGGTGGCCACCACCATGGCGAGCGCCAACCCCTCGAGCTTCGGGAACTCACCCCCGGTGCGCCCGGCGAGCACGATGTAGGCCGCCCAGAAGGCACCGGCCAGCAGCGCAAGCGCGATCCCGGTCTTCTCGAGGTCGGCGAACGGGGTGCTCAGTGCCTCGGAGATGAGCACGACCCCAGCGGCTGCGGCGGCGACCGCGACGGCATCCAACCATCGGCGCGACAGCGCCGCCGCGAGGCTGAGGGGGCCGATGAACTCGATGGTCACCGCGACCCCGATCGGCAGATGGGCCAGCGAGCTGTAGAAGGTGAAGTTCATCAGGCCGAGGGCGACACCGAACGCGATCACCGTGAGCCAGGCGCGACGCGAGTGCCCTCGCCAGCGGGGGCGGACGAAGACCAGCAACAGGGCGCTGGCGAAGAGCAGGCGCAGAACGACGGACCCGCCGGCGCCGATCAGCGGCACGAGCGTGGCGGCCAACGCCCCGCCGAACTGCACCGAGACGATGCCAGCGAGCACGAGGAGGGGTGCGGGGACCCGGTCTGCTGCGCTCGTCACCGCGTCAGGCTAGTCGTTTCGATGG
>NZ_DAORSO010000367.1:0-1371 GCF_035443565.1 Ornithinibacter sp.
GTGATCGGGCCGAGCCGGCCCAGGAACATGAGGAAGACGAGCACGAGCTGACCCGCCCCACCGATCTGCGGGGTGATTCCGGTCGAGAGCCCCACCGTCGCGAAGGCCGAGGTCGTCTCGAACATCACGTCCTGCAACGGCAGTTCGGTCAGTTCGGTCAGCAGCATCGTGCCACCGACGACCGCGGCCACTCCGAGCAGCGCCACCGTGGTCGCCTGGCGCACGACCCGGTGGTCGATGCGCCGGTCGAAGGCGATGACGTCACGGTCGCCGCGTACCTCGGCGAGGATCACGAAGAACAGGACGATGAAGGTCGTCACCTTCAGGCCTCCGGCGGTGCCGGCCGAGCCGCCGCCGACGAACATCAGCAGGATGGTGCCGAGCAGGGTCTCGTCGGTGATCTCGCCGTAGTCCCACGCGTTGAAGCCGGCGGTGCGCGGCTGGACGGCGTGAAACCACCCGCCGAGCAGCTTGTCGGCCGGGCCGAGCGGGCCGAGGGTCCCGGGATTGCTCCACTCGGAGGCGGTGATGAAGAGCGTGCCGCCGACGAGCAGTGCGCCGGTCATGAGCAGGGTGAGGCGGGTGTGCAGGCTCCAGGTGCGGGTGCTCCGGCTGCGCCGCGAGCGCAGCAGTTCGACGAGCACCGGGAAGCCGAGCCCGCCGATGATGATGGCGAGGGTGATCGGCAGCAGCACGAACGGGTCGGTGAGGAAGCCCATGAAGTTGTCGCTGAACAGCGCGAAGCCGGCGTTGTTGAAGGCCGAGACGGCGTGGAAGACGCCGTGCCAGGTGGCCGTGGCCCAGGAGCCGTCGTACTCGGCCCGGAAGCGCAGGGTCAGCATCACGGCGATCGTGGCCTCGACGACGACGGTGATGAGGAAGACCCCGCGCAGCACCCGGCGCACGTCGCCGGGGCCGATCGCCTTGGTCTCGGCCGCGGCCGTCAGCCGGGTGCGCAGGCCCATCCGGCGCGAGAGGAACAGGGCGATGAGGGAGGCCAGGGTCATGATCCCGAAGCCACCGACCTGGATCAGCGCGAGGATGATCGCCTGCCCGGTCGTGCTCCAGTAGGTCGCCGTGTCGACCGTGGCCAGCCCCGTGACGCAGACCGCGCTCGTGGCCGTGAACAGTGCCGTGATGAACGGGGCGCTGCCCACGTCGGCCCGGGAGACGGGGAGCAGGAGCAGCAGGGTGCCGACGATGTCCGCGACGAGGAAGGCGGTGACCACCACCTGCGCCGGATGCCGGAACACCGGGCGACGACGGGCCGGGCGTCCCGACCTCGAGGAGAACACCCGCTCAGGATGGCACGCTGGTGGAGCACGTGTGGAGCGGGCGACGAGAATCGAACTCGCGTAGCCAGTTTGGAAG
>NZ_DAORSO010000368.1:0-1367 GCF_035443565.1 Ornithinibacter sp.
GAGTCCATCGAGTCGTCGACGCTGAGGATGAAGCAGGCGCTGACCTGCTGCGGGCTCGCGGTGCCGACGTTGAACCACACGGGCGAGTTGAAGCTGAACACCTGGTGCAGCAGGGCGTAGGTCAGCTCGTGCTCGAAGATCTCGGCGTCCTCGGCGGTGCCGAAGTAGCCGTGGTCCTTGCCGGCCTTGACATAGGTCAGCACGACGCGGTCGATGAGCTGCTTGAGCCCGGTCTCGCGCTCGGGGGTGCCCACCGCCCCACGGAAGTACTTGGTCGTGACGATGGTGCTCGCGTTGACCGACCAGAAGTCGGGGTACTCCACCCCGCGCTGGTCGAAGATCGTCTCCCCGGTCTTCCAGTTCTGCTGGACGACGTCGCGCTTCTCCCAGGTCACCTCGTCGTAGGGGTGGACCCCGGGCGTGGTGAAGATGCGCTCGACGGTCACCCCCTTGCCGCGGGCGGACTTGCGGGCACCTGCACGTGCTCCGGCGGTCTCGGTCATGCGTTTCCCTACCTTCTGCCCCGTTCGGGGGCCATGGTGACCTGTCATTTGACTGTTCTACTGCGAGGCACTGACATCGCTGCCGCGGCCGGTGGTTGCCGGCGACGACGGACGACGGCGAGCTACCCCGCGGGGTGGGCGGACGGCATCCGACCCGGTGGTTCGATGCCTGCGGCGTCGCGCTCGGCGCGCAGGAGGGTGATCGCGGACTCGAAGTCCTCGAGGTTGTCGAACGCCTGGTAGACGCTCGCGAAGCGCAGGTACGCGACCTCGTCGAGCTCGCGCAGCGGTTCGAGGACGGCCAGGCCGACCTCGTGCGCGTCGATCTCGGCGCTGCCGTGGCTGCGGATGGTCTCCTCGACGCGCTGGGCCAGGCGGGCGAGGTCGTCCTCGCTGACCGGGCGGCCCTGGCACGCCTTGCGGACGCCGACGAGCACCTTGGCGCGGCTGAACGGCTCGGTGGCGCCGGAGCGCTTGACCACGCTCAGGCTGGCCGTCTCGACGGTGGTGAAACGACGCCCACACTGCGGGCACTGACGGCGCCGGCGGATGCTCGCACCGTCGTCGGTGGCCCGCGAGTCCATGACGCGGGAGTCGGTGTGGCGGCAGAACGGGCAGTGCATGGGACCCCCCTCGTGTGGGCTGTGCTGTGGCGTCCTGTGGACGAACCCGTGGACAGTGGTGTGAACAACCTGTGGATGACCGGTATTTCGTGTGCACAACATGTGGACGAACTACACGGGTGTAACCACTAGATGTGGTGGCTATCTTGACTCACTGTGACGGGGGCCGCAAGACATTCCGGGTGTTTCGGCGTGGCGAGTTCCGTTTGTGCAGGTCAGGGCGTTCGGATGCCGTCCGCCC
>NZ_DAORSO010000369.1:0-1350 GCF_035443565.1 Ornithinibacter sp.
TGGGCGTGGTGGTCGCGTTTGACGTGCCATTTGACGTACTTGCGTTTGACGACTCTGGGGTTGGCGCGAGGACGTCGGGCCGGGTTGAGCCTGCCGAGGAGGCGGCGGAGGA
The DNA here is from genome assembly GCF_035443565.1 of Ornithinibacter sp. Lineage (NCBI taxonomy): Bacteria > Bacillati > Actinomycetota > Actinomycetes > Micrococcales > Intrasporangiaceae > Ornithinibacter > Ornithinibacter sp. The sequence goes on from NZ_DAORSO010000369.1 coordinate 113, forward strand.
ACGTCACCCAGGCGCGGTGGTTGGCGTCAGGGTCCTCAGGGGGGAAAGTCGCCCTGGTGGGCGATGGACTGGCGGGTGATCCGCAACGCGGCGACGAAGCTGACCCGGTCCGGGTCGTGCCCGCCGTGCTGGGCGGCTTGGGTCATCAGGGTCCGGATCGCGTAGTGGCAGCACAGGTGGCCCCAGATCTCCTGCAGAACCAGGTCCGGGGACTTCGAGCGCAGCACCGTGCGGGGTCCGCGTTGGTGGGTCTTGAGCTCGTCGAAGGCGACCTCGATCTCCCACCGGTGCGTGTAGGCGGCGGCGAGTTCGCTCGCGCTGACCTCTTCGGGATCGGTCAGCGTGGTGAACAACCGATAGCTGACCGCATTCGCCCGCCCGTCATCGATCGTGTAGTCGACCACGCGCACCAGCATCGGCTCCTGGCGGCGGGCCGCGGCCGTGGCGTTGGAGCGCAGATGAGCCAGCCACGAGCCGTCAGCCAGGTCATCCAGGTGGGTCGGTTTCGGGCCGGCGCTGTCGGTGCGCACCCGCCACAACAAGTCAGCCCCGGTGCCGATTGCTCTGCGCCACAACGCATAGGAGAAGAACGCGCGGTCGGCGGTGAGCAGCATCCCCGGCTCCAACGCCTGCAGCAACGGCTCGGTCAACGTCGCCTCGGACTGCCCGTAGGTGCCGACCTTCGCGGCGAACATCGCATGCGTGCCGCACTCGGCCAACGCGACCACCCGGGCCTGGGGGAACGCCGCCCGCTCACCCTTGGTGACCCCCGGCCTCCCGAAGTGCTCAGCGTTGGCTGGGGTGTCGGCCACATCCAGGCAGGTGCCGTCGATCGCGACGAGGCGCCGCCCCGCCAGCCACGTCCCCGGCGTGCCCGCAACCCCCAACGGCTTGGCCACGCGCGTGAACAACGCCGCCACCGGCTCCGACCCCAGCCGGGCCCGGGCCTGGAAGATCGCCGACTTGCTCGGCGGCGTGTAACTCTCCTGCCAGCCAGAGGCCCACGACAGCCCATCGGTCAACTGGCCCAGCACGTCCTCGTACGAACCCTCGGAGTACAACGCCATCCCGATCGAGAAGTACGCCATCACCCGCGCCGGCAAGCTCCGATGACGCTGCTCCGTACGCCCCGCCTGCGCAATTACCTCGTCCACCAGATCAGGCGGGAACACCCGTGTCAGCACCCCCACCGACACCAAATCAGACAACCGACGATCCGACTCCGGCTTCACCCATCC
>NZ_DAORSO010000370.1:0-1346 GCF_035443565.1 Ornithinibacter sp.
TGCTGTTCGCCGCCGCCGTCGGCGCGGTGATCATCGGCGGCATCAAGAGCATCGCCAAGGTCACCGAGAAGATCGTGCCGTTCATGGCGATCCTCTACCTCGGTGCCTGCCTCATCGTGCTCGTCGGCAACTTCGGGGAGATCCCGGCGGCCTTCGGGTCGATCCTCGACGGCGCCTTCACCGGTGAGGGCGCAGCGGGAGGCATCATCGGTGCTCTCATCGTCGGCTTCCAGCGGGCGGCGTTCTCCAACGAGGCCGGCCTGGGCTCGGCCTCGGTCGCGCACTCCGCGGTGCGCACCAAGGAGCCTGCGACCGAGGGCTTCGTGGCACTGCTCGAGCCGTTCATCGACACCATCGTCATCTGCACGATGACGGCGCTGACGATCGTCATCACCAAGGCCTACCTCGACCCCGCTGCCTCCGAACTCGGTGGTGTGGCCCTGACCTCGAACGCCTTCGCCTCGGTCCTGCCGTGGTTCCCGAAGGTCCTCGCGGTCGCCGTGGTCCTCTTCGCCTTCTCGACCATGATCAGCTGGTCGTACTACGGCATGAAGGCCACCGGGTACCTGTTCGGTGACAACCCCCTGGCGGAGAACGTCTTCAAGGTCATCTTCCTCGGCTTCACCGTCCTGGGTTCGGTCGCCAGCCTCGGCTCGGTCATCGACTTCTCGGACTCGATGATCTTCATGATGAGCATCCCCAACCTCATCGGACTCTACCTGTTGCGCAACGTCATCCGACGTGAGTTCGCCAGCTACCGGGCACGCCTGGCCTCCGGGGAGATCAAGGAGTTCGCCGACCGGCACTGAACTCCCGCACGGCGCAGGGCCCGACGGTTCGCCGTCGGGCCCTGCTGCTGTGTCAGGCGAGGCCGAGGTCAGCGAGGCCGAAGACGTGCCGGTACTCCAGCCCGGCATCCGCGAACTTCTCCGCCGCACCGGTCGCCCGGTCGGCGATCGTGGCGACCGCGACGACGGTGGCGCCGGCATCCCGGGCCGCCTGCGCGGCATCCAGGGGTGAGGAACCGGTGGTCGACGTGTCCTCGACGATGAGCACCCGGCGGCCCTCGATCGACGGGCCCTCGATGCGCTGCTGGAGCCCGTGGGCCTTGCCGGCCTTGCGCACGACGAACGCGTCGAGGCGGCCACCCTGCGCGGCCCGGGCGTGCAGCATCGCGGTGGCGACCGGGTCGGCGCCCAGGGTCAGGCCACCGACGGCGTCGAACTCCAGGTCCGCCGTGAGGTCGAGCATGACCCGGCCCACGAGCGGGCTGGCCTCCCCGTCGAGGGTGATGCGGCGCAGGTCGACGTAGTAGTCGGCCTCGCGGCCCGAGGACAGGGTCACCC
>NZ_DAORSO010000371.1:0-1346 GCF_035443565.1 Ornithinibacter sp.
CCTCACCTCAAAACAGACTCCTTGGCCAGCGCACGCGGATCTCCACCAACCAGGCTTAAGGCCAAGTCCGACCCGCGAGCGCACGCTACTCGCGGCCGAAGACGCAACAGCGGCTGCTACATCGCTGGGTGACCCAGCCGCCAGCGTCGACCCGGTGGCACTTCCACTCGCCCGGTCGTGGGCAGCCTGCACAGAACCGCGAGCCCACGAAAGAGGACCCTCGCGTGCGGCGTCGCGGACGAGGACACTGATGGGATGGGTGCTGGCGCGGGGTCTACCACTGGACCTGGGAATCCACGTCCGCCGTGGTGGCGGCGATTGCTCGACCAGTCGACGGTGTGGCAACGCGCATTGGCGGCCCTCCTTACCGTCGTCGCAGGCCTGGTGTCTTTTGGTCGGACGATTGAGTGATCGGCCCCGGGCTGCCGCCTGCACCCGAGCTTCGCCAGACGCGCCTCGCGAACGCCCTGTGCCGCGGGCCGGGCGGAACGTACATCACGCGATCAGGCGGCGAAAGGACGCAACTCTGCCGGCGCAGAGGGCACTGACGCGCCTTGTGGTGGAGGGGCCGGAGCGGCCGTCGAGTGGCTGCTGGTAGCTGAAAAGGTCACGCCGTGTGGCTGCGGCGGCGGGTCTGCTCACCATGCTTGCCGTACCCGTGGGTGCGGCTGGAGCGCCCACTGCCAACCACGAGTCCTACAACGTGACCGGTGTGCTGGCCGATGCCACATGGTTCAGCGACCAAGGCGAAGGGCAGGAGCCCGAGGTCGGCGAGCCGCGGGTTCTCAGTGTCAGCGGCGCTGACGCGACCATGGTGCGCCGGGTACCCGGCAGCAAGCCCGAGAGCACCGCCCAGCCGGCCGTGCTCGCGATGGGCCTGATGCTGCCCGGCCCCGAGGCCGGTGACGAACCTGTGCCGGCGGAGCTGTGGTGCGTCAGCGATGCCTTCACCTTCGCCGTGGCCGATGATCTGTCCAGCGCCGAGCTGGTGATTCCCACGTGCCAGGCCGAGATCTTCACCGTTGACGAGGAGTCCGGCGAGGAGGTCCCCACTGGTGTGACCTTCACCCTCAGCGTGACCTCCACCTGGACCGCGACGGGCCCGCTGGAGAGCGTGAAGTCGCACTCGCGCTACCTCATCGACAACTCCTTCACCCTGGACCGGGTGAAGGCCTCGACGCGGCAAGCATCGGCTGACGTCACCGTGACGGGCCTCCCGAACGGCACCCTGCAGGTCACCGCCCAGGAAGGGGCCACCCAGGACATCAAGGCCGCCACCCTGCTCCACCAGTGACGCATCCCGCTCCGCACGGCGGCTCTTCCCCACCACGGGAGGAGCCGTCGCG
>NZ_DAORSO010000372.1:0-1342 GCF_035443565.1 Ornithinibacter sp.
TACGCCTGACCGGCATCCGGCATCCGGCATCGGACGCTCGCGGGTCGAGAGGAGGCAACACGCGGAGGCCGGCCGTGCGCCGCCTGCGTGTCGCCTCCTCTCGACTCCGGCGGGCTGGTTGCTGGACTCCCCTCACCCGGCGATGCACAGCGTGGCGGGGTCGAGGTCCAGGGCTCGAGCGAACCGGTTCAGCATGAGCGACTTGCGATGACGGTCGGTGTGGTCCTCGGCGAAGATCTCCAGCACGAGCCAGCCCTCGTCCGTGAGCAGCCCGTTGCGGTGCGAGTCGCGGCTGCGTGCACGGATCCCTGAGTGCACGGCCCCCTGGTACTCCCCGATGACGCGCCGTGCCCGCCAGAGCAGGTCGCACTCGGCCAGCCAGCCGCCATCGGCAGCGAAGACATGACCGTTGACCTCCGGTTCGGGAAAGCCCGCATCGACGAACACCAGCCGTGACCGGCTCTCCATCGGTGAGCGCACGCCCGGACGCACGAGCGCGAGGGATGCCGTCAGCAGGGCCTTGTTGCGGGGGCGCACGCGCGCGGCGAGCGCGTCCGCGAGGGGCCGAACGGCATCCGCCGTGGATGAACCGGGAGGAACCCTCGAGGTGCGGGTCGCCACGACGTCCCCAGCCACCACGAGGTCATCGCGACCCAGGCCTCGTGACACCACCTCGCCGAGATCCACCCACGTGTCGCCGAGCGAGGTGACGGGGATGCCGTGAACGATGGTCGACGCGCGCCGCTCACGACCTCGGTGACCAAGGCACCCATGACGGACTATTCGCCCACGGGAGGTGTCGCGCATGACGTCGAGTTCCACCTGGTTCTCGAGGCCACGTGGCAGTGGCAGGCCCCAGAGCTGGGCCGCTGTCACGTGGGAGAAGATGACGTCATCCGGCAGGGCCATCCGGAATGAGGCTGCCCGCTCTCGGGCGTTGGTGGGCAGGGCCACGGAGCGAACCGACCGGGTGGTGCGAAGGAGTTGTGGCAGGCGCCACTGGTGGTCCGTCAGCCCGAGGCTGCGAGCTGTCGCCAGGGACAGGGGTCCTGGCGGCAGCGGTGGCAGGTCTGGGGGAGGCATCTGACGACTCTGCCGCCCCGAGAGGCCTCGTCCGAGTTGTCCACAGGCCAGATTTGAGCACTGGCCCACCACGTGAAGCATCCCAAAGTTGGATCACCCGGGGTGCGGCCGGCCCCGCTGAGGAGTGAGGCTGGCGCGAGCGTGCGAGCGTGCGAGCGTGCGAGCGTGCGAGCGTGCGAGCGTGCGTCGAGAGGAGGCAACACGCGGATGCCGTGGGCTCACCGCCTGCGTGTTGCCTCCTCTCGACGGGGGAGGGGGA
>NZ_DAORSO010000373.1:0-1333 GCF_035443565.1 Ornithinibacter sp.
GAAGCGGGGATGCCGGGTGCGGCGGGTACGCGCGACGCCCCGGACGAGTGCTCGTCCGGGGCGTCGCGGGCGGTCCCGGTGCCAGTGGGGCGTCAGCCCATGCGCTGGCCGGTCTCCTTGTTGAACACGTGCATGTGGTTCGGGTTCGGGTAGACGTAGATCTTCGAGCCCTTGTCGGGCACGTTGCGGCCGTCGACCCGCGCGATGAACGGCTTGGCGAGGGCGTCGTCGCCACCGCCCTCGAGCTTGACGTCGGGGTTGGCCGGGGTGGCGTAGACGTAGGCGTCGGCGCCGAGCTCCTCGACGACGTCGACCACGAGCTCGAGCCCGTCACGGTCGGTGGTGACCTCGACGTCCTCGGGGCGCATGCCGACGATCACGTGCGACCCGGCGGCACCGAGCAGCGAGCGTTCGACGGGCAGGCGGTGGCTGCCGAACTGGACGCCGTCCTCGGTGACCGGCACCGAGACGAGGTTCATCGCGGGGGAGCCGATGAAGCCGGCGACGAACACGTTGTTCGGCTTGTCGTACATCTCGCGCGGGCTGGCGCACTGCTGGAGGATGCCGTCCTTGAGCAGGGCGATGCGGTCACCCATGGTCATGGCCTCGATCTGGTCGTGCGTGACGTAGACCGTGGTGACGCCGAGCCGGCGCTGCAGCGACGCGATCTGGGTGCGGGTCTGCACGCGCAGCTTGGCGTCGAGGTTGGACAGCGGCTCGTCCATGAGGAAGACCTGGGGGGAGCGGACGATGGCCCGGCCCATGGCGACGCGCTGGCGCTGGCCACCGGAGAGGGCCTTCGGCTTGCGCTCGAGGTAGGTGGTGAGGTCGAGGATGGCGGCTGCCTCCTCGACGCGCTTGCGGATCTCGCCCTTGTCGACGCCGGCGATCTTCAGGGCGAAGCCCATGTTGTCGGCGACCGTCATGTGCGGGTACAGCGCGTAGTTCTGGAAGACCATTGCGACGTCGCGGTCCTTGGGCGAGAGGTCGGTGACGTCACGGTCACCGATCCAGATCTTGCCGCCGTTGACCTCTTCGAGGCCGGCGAGCATGCGCAGCGAGGTGGACTTGCCACACCCGGAGGGGCCGACGAGAACCAGGAACTCGCCGTCCTCGACGTCGATGTTCAGCTTGTCGACGGAGGGGGTGTCGTTGCCGGGGTAGATCCGGGTGGCGTTGTCGAACTTCACGGTTGCCATGGGCGTCTTTGCCTTTCCTTCACCGGCAGGAACGTGCCGGACGATCCGTTGTAAAGGTGTTGCTCCCGCCCACATCGGTGTAAGCGGTTTCGCCAGTATGCCGTGACCGTGCTGGCGGCGCCACCCATGTCCGC
>NZ_DAORSO010000374.1:0-1333 GCF_035443565.1 Ornithinibacter sp.
TGCCAGGTCGGCGGCGAAGCGCTCCACCCCGCGGCGCAGCACGAGGTTCCAGTACGTCATGACCAGGGCGGCGCCACCGGCATCCCTCACCGCCTGCGTGGCACGGAAGACGTCGTCGACGCGGGCCCCGCCTGCGAGCGCGGTGCTCGCCGCGTGCTGGATGACCGGCCCGTCCATGAGGGGGTCGCTGTACGGCACACCGACCTCGACGATGTCGCAGCCGGCCTCCACGAGGACGCGCATCGCCTCGAGCGAGCCCTCGACGGTGGGGAAGCCCACCGGCAGGTACCCGACGAGCGCCGCGCGCCCTTCCTCGCGGCAGCGCTGGAGGATCTCACCGACACCGTTCACGACCGTGCTCATGCCCGCTCCCCGTCGAGCAGCCCGAAGTACCGCGCGGCGGTCTCCATGTCCTTGTCGCCGCGGCCTGAGAGGTTGACGAGCAGCAGCGCGTCGGGCCCCAGCTCCCGGCCGACCTCCATGGCCCCCACGAGGGCGTGGGCGGACTCGATGGCCGGGATGATGCCCTCGGTGCGGCTGAGCAGCGAGAAGGCCTCCATGACCCGGTCGTCGGTGGCGTAGCGGTACTCGGCCCGCCCGCTGTCCCGCAGGAAGGAGTGCTCCGGTCCCACGCTCGGGTAGTCCAGCCCCGCGGAGATCGAGTGCGACTCCACGGTCTGGCCGTCGTCGTCCTGCATGAGGTAGCTCATCGCGCCGTGCAGCACCCCGGGCGACGCCGAGGCGAAGCGGGCGGCGTGCCGCCCGGACTCGATCCCCTCTCCCCCGGCCTCGATCCCGATCAGGCGCACCCCGGCATCCTCGATGAAGCGGTGGAAGATGCCCATCGCGTTCGATCCGCCGCCGACGCAGGCGATCACGGCATCCGGCAGACGCCCGGTGAGGTCGAGGACCTGCGCGCGCGCCTCCTCGCCGATGATCTTGTGGAAGTCGCGCACCATCTCGGGGAACGGGTGCGGGCCGGTGACGGTGCCGATGAGGTAGTGCGTGGACTGCACGTTGGTGACCCAGTCGCGCAACGCCTCGTTGATGGCGTCCTTGAGGGTGGCGCTGCCGTGCTCGACGGGGATGACCTCCGCGCCCAGGATGCGCATGCGGGCGACGTTGAGCGCCTGGCGCTCGGTGTCGACCTTGCCCATGTAGACGGTGCACTCCAGCCCCAGCAGGGCGGCGGCCGTGGCCGTGGCGACACCGTGCTGCCCGGCGCCGGTCTCGGCGATGACCCGGGTCTTGCCCATGCGTTTGGTCAGCAGGGCCTGGCCGAGGACGTTGTTGATCTTGTGGGACCCGGTGTGGTTGAGGTCCTCGCGCTTGA
>NZ_DAORSO010000375.1:0-1331 GCF_035443565.1 Ornithinibacter sp.
CGTGCTCGACCGGGCCCTGGAGCGCGGTGTCGGGACCACCGTCGAGTTCCCCTAGACGGGGTTCAGGAGGTGCCACGCTGACCGGATGTGCTCCTCGGCCAGTGCTGCGGCGGCCGTGCCGTCCCCGCGGGCGACCGCCGCGTAGATCGCCTCGTGGTCGCGGCGGAGTGCGGGGGCGACGGTGCCCCAAGAGTCAAGCGTGCGGAACCGATCCAAGATGGGCAGGCGCATCGACTCGCGGATCGCGGCCGTGAAGTCGCGGGCGAGTACGTTGCCCGCGGCTGCGGCCACGGTGACGTGGAACGCCGTGTCACAGTCGTTGAAGTGCGCCCGGTCGATGCCGGGGTCGTCCATGGTGTCGAGCAGGTCGCGCATCGCCGCGAGGTCGTCGGCGCTGGCGTGGGTGGCCGCGAGCCGGGCGCTGAGGCGCTCGAGCGCGACCCGGACCTCGATGACGTCGTGCAGGGGGAAGTTCGCCAGGGCGACGTGCTGGCGCAGCAGCCGGCTCAGCGCGTGGCTGGGCACGGCGGTGATCGTCGTGCCTCCGGCCGGACCCGCACCCACCGACGACCTGACCACGCCTTGAGCCTGGAGGGTGCGGATCGCCTCGCGCACGGCTGCCCGGCTGACGTCCAGCATCCGTGCCAGCTCGCGTTCGGCTGGCAGGTGGTCTCCAACGCCTAGCTCACCGGCGAGGATCCGCTCGTCCACCCAGGTCAGCACGACCTCGAACGCGCGGATGCCGGGAGCTGTCTCGACAGTGGGAACCTCAACCGCGGGACTGGGGCCGGCGATGAAGTCGCCGGCGGGACGAAGATTCTCTGTCGCTAGGGGTGCCACGGTGTCATTCACACCCCAAGAATGGCAGTACCCCGCCCGTCTTGGACAGAGAGGTCCGACCATTGGTGGGAATTATTGGTCTGACCATTGACAGACCCCATCCGCTACCCCTATCGTCTTCCCAACCCGAATGGTCTGACCATTGGGGATCGAGCCCAACGTCGTGCGACTCGGAGGACCAATGACTGCTCTGCCCCTCGTACCCACCGCCTTCCAACCGGACATCTCCCCGGTGGCGGACAGCCTGGCCATCTCGGCCCTGGTGGCCCTGCTCCCCCTGATCACCGTGTTCCTGACCCTCGGCGCGCTGCGGTGGAAGGCTCACTGGGCCGGCCTGACCTCGGTGGCCGTGGCCATCCTCGTGGCGTCCCTGTTCTTCGGGATGCCACTCAACCTCGCCGTGCTCGCGGCGACCCAGGGCGCGGCGTTCGGCCTGTTCCCGATCATGTGGATCGTCTTCACGGCGATCCTGCTCTACCAGGTCACGGTCC
>NZ_DAORSO010000376.1:0-1328 GCF_035443565.1 Ornithinibacter sp.
TGAACCGCCCCGGGATCGGTGACTGCTCCTTCCCTTGAGAGGATGGAGTCATGTCAGGAGCGAAGCGTGTCGGGAGGTACCCCGACGAGATGCGTGAGCGGGCGGTGCGGATGGTCTTCGAGCATCAGCACGAGTACCCGTCGCAGTGGAAGGCGATCGAGTCGATCGCCAAGAAGCTGAACGTCAACCATGAGACCTTGCGGATCTGGGTCCGCCGGGCCGAGACCGACGCCGGTGCCCGACCGGGTCTCACCACCGATGAGCGGGCGAAGATGAAGGACCTCGAACGTGAGGTCAAAGAGCTTCGTCGGGCCAATGAGATCCTCAAGGCAGCGGCGACTTTCTTCGCGCGGGAGCTCGACCCGCAACCGCCGCGATAGTCGCGTTCATCGACGAACACCGGGAACGGTTCGGGGTCGAGCCGATCTGCAGAGTGCTCACCGAGCACGGCTGCAAGATCGCCCCGAACACCTATTGGGTGGCCAAGAAACGACCGCCATCGACGCGTGCTGTTCGTGACGCCGAGCTGGCGGCCGAGGTGGTGCGCGTGTTCGAGGACAACTTGTTCGTCTATGGCGCGGACAAGGTGTGGGCCCAGCTGAACCGGGAGAACATCCGCGTGGCGCGTTGCACCGTCGAACGACTGATGCGAGCCCAAGGCCTCTCCGGGGCCAAGCGTGGCAAGGCGTTCACGATCACCACCCATCACGACGACCGCCAGCAACGGCCGGCGGATCTCGTCGAGCGCAAGTTCCGGGCGCCGGCCCCGAACCGGTTGTGGGTCGCCGATCTCACCTACGTCAAGACCCACTCGGGCTGGGTGTATGTGGCGTTCATCATCGACGTCTACTCGCGCATGATCGTCGGCTGGCAAGCCTCACGGTCGTTGCGGTCGGACCTGGCGATCGACGCGTTGGAGATGGCCGTGTTCAACCGTCAACATGCCGGCCATGACCTCGACCAGCTGGTCCATCACAGCGACCGCGGTGTCCAGTACTTGTCGATCCGTTACTCCGAACGCCTCGCCGCGAACGACATCGTCGCGTCGGTCGGCTCGAAGGGCGACAGCTACGACAACGCGATGGCCGAGTCGTTCAACGGGCTCTACAAGTGGGAACTCATCTACCCGCAGGGCCCTTGGCGCGGCATCGACGACGTCGAGTTCGAGACCATGACCTACGTCGACTGGTTCAACCACCGCCGCCTTCACGGCGAGATCACCGACAACCCCGGCTACACCACACCGGCCGAGTTCGAGACCGCCTACTACAGTCAGAAACCGACAGCCCTCGAGGCCGTCACCCAATAACCCGAGCAGTCATCAAACC
>NZ_DAORSO010000377.1:0-1325 GCF_035443565.1 Ornithinibacter sp.
CGGGTCGCGCTGGGCCATCGCGCGCAGGCCGATGCCCTCCTTGAGGTAGTCCATCTCGTAGAGGTGCTCGCGCCACTTGCGGTCCAGGACCGAGAGCATGACGCGCCGCTCGACCTCACGCATGACCTCGGAGCCCAGGGCCTCCTCGCGCTGGTCGTACGCGTGGTGCGCGTCGGAGAGGATCTCCTCCTTCAGGCGCTCGTTCGTCAGCCCGCTCAAGCCACCCGCGGCCTCGGCGAGCTGCGCGTGGTCCACGCTGATCGGGTAGAGCGCACGCAGCGCCGTCCACAGCCGCTCGAGGTTCCAGTCCTCAGGGAAGCCGGAGCCGGTCTCGGCGTCGACGTAGCCCTCGATGACGTCGTTGACGAAGTAGCGCAGCTGCTCGTGCAGATCCTCACCCTCGAGGACGCGGCGGCGCTCGTCGTAGATGACGGTGCGCTGGCGGTTCAGGACGTCGTCGTACTTGAGGACGTTCTTGCGGATCTCGTAGTTCTGCGCCTCGACCTGGGCCTGCGCCGACTGGATCGAGCGCGACACCATCTTCGACTCGATCGGCTGGTCGTCGTCGAGCTTGGCGGTGGTCATCACGCGGTCGACGAGACCGGCGTTGAACAGCCGCATGAGGTGGTCCTCGAGGGAGAGGTAGAACCTCGACTCACCCGGGTCACCCTGACGACCGGAGCGGCCGCGCAGCTGGTTGTCGATGCGGCGCGACTCGTGGCGCTCGGTGCCGAGCACGTACAGCCCGCCGAGCTCGGTGACCTCGGTGTGCTCGGCCGCGACCTGCTCCTCGGCCGCGGCGAGGGCGTCGTCCCACGCCGCCTCGTACTCCTCGGGAGTCTCGTGCGGGTCCAGGCCGCGGGCCCTGAGGGCCTCCACGGCGCGGAACTCGGGGTTGCCACCGAGCATGATGTCGGTTCCGCGACCGGCCATGTTCGTGGCGACGGTCACGGCGGCCTTGCGGCCGGCATCCGCGACGATGCTCGCCTCGCGCTCGTGGTGCTTGGCGTTGAGCACCTCGTGCTTGATGCCCCGGCGCCGCAGCTGCTCGGAGAGGTACTCGGACTTCTCGACCGAGACGGTGCCGACGAGCACGGGCTGGCCGTGTTCGTGGCGCTCGACGATGTCGTCGACGACGGCGCGGTACTTGGCCTCCTCGGTGCGGTAGACGAGGTCGGCCTCGTCGCGGCGGATCATCGACCGGTTGGTCGGGATCGGCACGACACCGAGCTTGTAGATCGAGTTGAGCTCGGCGGCCTCGGTCATGGCCGTGCCGGTCATGCCCGAGAGCTTGTCGTACATGCGGAAGTAGTTCTGGAGGGTGA
>NZ_DAORSO010000378.1:0-1324 GCF_035443565.1 Ornithinibacter sp.
GCCGGGCGCACGTTCGTCACCCCTGACGACGTCAAGGCCCTCGCGCACGCGACCCTGGCCCACCGCCTGTCGCTGCGTCCCGAGGCCGAGCTCGAGGGCGTCGGCGTCGGTGCGGTGCTCGACAGTGCCCTCGGGTCGGTGCCCGTCCCCCGCTGATGGCGATCACCTGGCGCTCGGTCGTGCTGGTCCTGCTGGGGCTGGCACCGGTCGCCGTCTGGCCGAGCGGCGCGACGGTGCGCTGGTGGCTGCTCGCCGTCGCCCTGCTCATCGCGCTCGACGTGCTGCTGGCGAGCCGCCCGGGGGTGCTCGACATCGTGCGCAGCGCGCCGACCCAGGTTCGCCTCGGCGAGCGGACGACGAGCACGTTGTGGATCACGAACACCTCCGGGCGCGGGGTTCGTGGTCAGCTGCGGGACGCGTGGCCACCGTCGGCAGGGGCGGTGGATGCCGTGCACGACCTTGCCGTGCCGCCTCACGAACGGGTTCGGTTGACCACCATGTTCGCCCCGACCCGGCGCGGTGATCGCAACGCCGACCGGGTGACGGTTCGGCTGCGCGGCCCGCTCGGGCTGGCGGCCCGGCAGCGCTCGTTCCCCGTGCCCGGCTCGTTCCGAGCCCTGCATGCCTTCCCGTCGCGGCGCCACCTCCCGAGCCGGTTGGCGGTCCTTCGCCAGCTGGACGGCCGGGCGGCGGTGCGGACCCGCGGCCAGGGCACCGAGTTCGACAGCCTGCGCGAGTACGTGGAGGGCGACGACGTGCGCTCGATCGACTGGCGGGCCACGGCTCGGCGCCAGCACCTCGTCGTGCGCACCTGGCAACCCGAGCAGCACCGGCGGGTCATCATCGTGCTCGACACCTCACGCACGAGCGCCGGGCGCATCGGTGACGCACCCCGCCTGGATGCCGCGATGGATGCCACGCTGCTGCTCACGGCGCTGGCCGGTCACGCTCGCGACCGGGTGCAGGTGCTGGCCGGTGACCGGGTCGTCCACGCCCGGATCAGCGGCACCGACCGCGCCCGGTTGCTGCACGACACGATCAGCACCCTCGCCCCGGTCGAATCCCGGCTGGTCGAGGCCGACTGGCGAGCCCTGGCCACCGAGGTGGTGCGACTGGGCACCCACCGGGCGCTCGTCGTGCTCATCACCTCGCTGGAGTCCGCGGCCATCGAGGAAGGGTTGCTTCCCGTGCTGCCTGCCCTCGCGGCCCACCACCGGGTGGTCGTCGCCTCGGTGAGCGACCCGGCGCTCGTGGCGATGGCGGCAACGCGCTCCACGACGTCCGAGGTCTATGAGGCGGCCGCAGCGGAACGCACGGTGGCACT
>NZ_DAORSO010000379.1:0-1303 GCF_035443565.1 Ornithinibacter sp.
TGGGTGAGCCGGTGGCGGTGCTGGCCAGCACCGCGGCGTCGGCCTCCTGCTGGGGGCGGCGGGCGTCGGCGCGGCGGGACTTGCGGATCTTGCGGTACATCCGGCCGGTCGCCTGCTTGACGACGTGGATGTCGGGGTGGCCCGGGGGCAGTTCGGTCAGTTCCTCGAGGACGCGAAGGGTGGTCGCGAGGTCGTCTGGGTCGATCCCCCGGGGCTGTTCATCCACTGCTCGAGGGTACGGGCGGGGCACTCGTTCACCCGCATCGGCGCCGATCAGTCGCGGTTCTGGGCGGCGTCGATCAGGGTGGTGAGGCGGTCGCGGATGTCCTCGAGCTCGCTGACCTCCATGCCGAGGCGGGCGATGATCGCGGGTGGGATCTTCTCGGCCTTGCGCCGCAGGCGGCGCCCGGCCGGGGTGAGGCTGACGGCGAGGGCGCGGTCGTCGCGGGGGTCGCGGTCGCGCACGACGAAGCCGCTGGTCTCGAGGCGCTTGAGCAGGGGAGACAGCGTCGCCGGCTCCAGGCTGAGTCGCTCGGCGAGTTCGGAGACCCGCAGCGGCTCGCTCTCCCAGAGGGCGAGCATCACGAGGTACTGCGGGTGGGTCAGCCCCATCGGCTCCAGCAGGGGCCGGTAGAGCCCGATGACGGTGCGCGAGGCGACGGCCAGCGCGAAGCAGACCTGACGATCGAGCGCGAGGAGGTTCCCGGCATCCGGGGTCGTGTCGGTAGGGGGGGTGGAGGTCTGCGGGCTCACGGATTTCATCCTACGGCTGCGGGCCGCTAACTTAGGGGCCGAACAGTTAGTGGACTAACAAAAGGACAGACATGGCCAAGGCGGACCGTGAAGGGCTCTCACTGGGCTACCGGATCATGTGGCGCATCAAGTACGCGGGGCTGCACGTCTTCGGCCCCGCCCAGCTCGGCACCGAGAACGACCCGCAGGCCCGGCTCATCCGGCAGCGCGAGGCCAAGGTCGCCGCAGCCCGCGCCGAGCGCGAAGCTCGCGACGCGCACGGCTGAGGTTCGCGCGGTGGTGCAGGTCACGGCATAGGCGGGGCCGCTGCGCCGTTGGACCGACCTGTGAACACCGACGTCGACAGGAAGGTCGTCATGACCGACAGCACGACCACCGCATCGCCCCCCACCAGCGAGACCGCCGCGGCCACCGCTGCCCCGCGCGAGGTGCGCTTGGTCTCCCGCCCCGTCGGTTGGCCCACCCACGCCGACTTCGAGGTGGTCGATAGCGAGTTGCCCGACCTGGCCGATGGGCAGATCCGGGTGCGCAACACGGTCATGTCGGTCGA
>NZ_DAORSO010000380.1:0-1303 GCF_035443565.1 Ornithinibacter sp.
GTCGACGCGTTGCTGACGGTCGACCAGCGCATCCGCCGGGAAGGGCTGGACGTGCAGCTCATTCACACCGCGCAGCACGGTGGGCCGGCCCCGTGGCCCAGCGCCGTGCAGGACCGCTGAGCCGGTGCGCCTCGATCCACCGCTCGACCCCACGTCCCCCGAGGCGAGGACGTGGCTCGAGGACGAACTGAGCAAGGCCATCTACCGCGACGACCGCAGCCTGCTCGAGCGCCTTCGGGACTGGCTCTCGGACCTGCTGTCCAGCACCGGCTCCGGCAGCCTGCCCGCGTGGTTGATCGCCGTCGCCATCGGCATCGCCTTGGCCGTGCTCGCCCTCGTCGTGGCCCGGTCGGTGCGGGCCGAGCGTCGCATGACGGTCGACCGACCTCAGGGGGTGCTCGACGGCCCCACGCGCACGGCCATCGAACACCGCGCCGAGGCTGCCCGGGCGCTGGCAGCGGGCGATCACACCACGGCGGTTCTCGAGTCCTACCGCGCGATCGCCCGCTCGGCCGTCGAGCGCACCCTGCTCGACGACCTCCCCGGCCGCACCGCCCACGAGGTGGCGATCGCGCTGGCACCCGCCTTCCCGGCATCCGCCGATCGCCTGCGCAGCGCTGCCGACACCTTCGACGCCGTGCTCTACGGGCGCCGGGCTGCTGCCCCCGAGGCCGCGCGCGACCTGGTCACCCTCGACACCACCCTGGCCGCCACCCGGCCAGTGCTCCCCGAGGTGCCCTCCCAGACCGGAGCCGGCAGGTGACCGCCGAGGCCACGACGACGCAGCCGTCACCCTCCGCTGCGCTCCCGGCGGGCGACGGCGGTGGGATGCCGCGTGCAGCGGTGTCGCGCGCGCGGCGACGTCGCCGGCTGGGCGCCTACTTTGTTGCGGTCGCGCTCGGACTGACCCTCATCGCGCTCCTGGCCCTCACGGCCCAGCGGCCGGGAGAGCCGCTCGACCCGGAGAGCACTCGCCCGAGCGGGGCTCGGGCGCTCGTCGAGGTGCTGCGCCAGCAGGGCGTCGAGGTCGAGGTCGTGCGCTCGGTCGCTGACCTCGAGGCGCTGCGCCCCGACGCCGACACCACGGTGGTGATGAGCAACCCCGCCAACCTCGGTCCGGGAGCCACTGCCCGCCTGCGAGCCGCCACGACCACGGCCGGCAGGCTGGTCCTGCTCGGGGTGGACAACGACCACCTCGAGGAGCTCGGGCTCCCCGTGCAGGCGTTCGACGGTCTTGCCGTCGACCTGGTGGCGCGCTGCTCCTCGAGCATCGCCCGCGACAGTGACGTCGTCTCGCTCTCCG
>NZ_DAORSO010000381.1:0-1301 GCF_035443565.1 Ornithinibacter sp.
GACGCGGTCGATGCGGGAGCGGATCGAGTTGACGTTCCAGGTGGCGATGCGCACGTCGTCACACTACGCAACGTCGAGGCACACCCTCCCGGGCGGCTACGCGAGGATGCGTGCCTTCTGCGTCTCGACCTCGAACGATGACGAGTGCGCGGTCGACGAGGTCACGCAGGGCGGCGAAGCCAGCGGCATCTGCCCGACCGTCGGGGAACTCGACGGCGACGTAGGACACGGGTCCGAGGTGGTCCGTGATGTCGAGAGGGCTGGCGTCGTGGGAGGTCGCCTGAGCACTATCGCACCGAAGGCAGCAGGTGTCTGCACCGTGTTCGGGTGGTGGCGCGCCCTGCTCGTGACCACGGCATACAGTCGCGACCATGACCACGGCACTCGTCACCGGTGCGTCGGCCGGGATAGGCCACGCCTTCGCTCAGCGACTGGCCCGCGAGGGCCACGACCTCGTCGTCGTCGCGCGTGACCGCGCCCGGCTCGAGCGCCTCGCCACGCAGCTGCGGGCAGCTCACGGAGTCGACGTGGAGGTGCTCGTCGCCGACCTGTCCGATCGCGAGGCCACGGATGCCGTGTGCTCGCGTCTCGCGGACGCCGACCGTCCCGTCGACCTCCTCGTCAACAACGCGGGCTTCGGCCTGGCCGGCTCCTTCCTCGACAACGAGGTGGCCCAGGAGGAGGCCGGGCTCGACGTGATGGTCCGGGCCGTCATGCTGACCTGCCACGCGGCGGGGCGTGCGATGCGGGCGCGCGGCCACGGGGCCATCGTCAACGTGTCGTCGGTGGCGTCGTTCATCGCGCACGGCACCTACTCGGCCGAGAAGTCCTTCGTCACGGTCTTCTCGGAGGGGCTCGCGAGCGAACTGGCCGGCACCGGGGTGACGGTGACCGCGCTGTGCCCCGGGTTCACCCGCACCGAGTTCCACCAGCGGGCGCGGATGAAGTTCTCGGCGCTGCCCGAGTTCCTGTGGCTAGACGCCGACGACCTCGTCCAGCAGGCGCTCACCGACGTCGCCGCCGGCAAGGTGATCTCCGTGCCGGGGGCCCAGTGGAAGGTCCTCGCGGCCACCGTGCGGGCCCTTCCCCGCCCGCTGGTCCGCGGGGTCGGGGTGCGCGCCCTGCACCGCTTCCGCCGGGACTGAGGCGACCGGGCCGGTGCCCTACGGTTGACCCGTGACCGACATCGCTGCTGACCGCGCCCGCCTCCTGCAGATCGTCCGTGACAAGGCGATCGTCCACGGCCGGGTGACCCTGTCCTCGGGCCGCGAGGCCGACTACTACGTCGACCTGCGCCGCAT
>NZ_DAORSO010000382.1:0-1299 GCF_035443565.1 Ornithinibacter sp.
GTACGGCCTCGACGTCTTCTACGACCCGCTCGTCACCGACACCGACGTCGACGGGCTGCGCGCGCTCGGCACCGCGGTCGCCGACCTCGCCGCCGGGCTGATCTCCTTCCACCACCGTCGGTTCGCCAACGCGGGCGCGACGATCGGCGACGCGGGTGCGGTCGGCATCCTCATCGACCCCGACGCGGTGGTGACCCAGCGGCTGCCGGTTCGCGTCGAGCTCACCGGCACCTGGACCCGCGGGCGCACCGTCGTCGACCGACGGGACTGGGACGGTCACCTGGCGCACGACCCGCACGGCCTGGCCCCCGCGCAGGTCGACGTCTGCCTGTCGATCGACGGCCCGCGGATCGCTGAGTTGTGGGTGCGCACCGTGCGGGGGGAGGCGTCATGAGCGGGCGGGTGCTCGTGCTCGGCTCGCTCAACGTCGACCTCGTGACGCGGGTGGAACGGCATCCGCGACCGGGGGAGACGGTGGCCGGCGAGGGCCTGCAGCGGTTGGCCGGTGGCAAGGGGGCGAACCAAGCGGTGGCTGCTGCGGCGGCGGGTGCACCGGTGGCGATGGTGGGCTGCGTCGGCGACGACGCCGGCGGTGCGGCGTACCGGCGCCGGCTCGAGGCCCTGGGGGTGGACGTCGCCGGGCTGCGCGTCTGCCCGGGGGTGCCCACCGGCACGGCGATCGTCACGGTGGCCGACGGCGGCGAGAACTCGATCGTCGTCATCCCCGGTGCCAACGACCTGCTCGACGAGCGTGAGGTCGCGGCGGTCGATGCGCTCGGCCCCGGCGACGTGCTGCTCGTGCAGCTCGAGGTGCCGCGAGCCGTGGTCTGCACGGCGGTGCGGCGGGCCGCTGGTCGCGGGACGCGCGTGGTGCTCAACACCGCACCGTATGCCGCCCTCCCGCCCGACGTCGTCGCCCTCGCCGATCCGGTGGTCGCCAACGAGCACGAGATGGCGGCCCTGGCCGAAGCGGGCGCCGAGCCTCGATCGCTGCTCGTGACCTTCGGCGCGAACGGGGCTGCGTGGGACGGGGCCACGGCACCGGCGCATCCTGTCGCCCCCGGCGAAGTCGTCGACACGACGGGGGCCGGTGACGCGTTCTGCGGAGCGCTCGCCGCAGCCCTGGCCCGCGGCGCCGATCGGGCCGAGGCGCTCGACGCGGCGCTCGCAGCGGGAGCCGCGGCAGTCCGGCATCCGGGCGCGCAACGCGACCCCGAACTCACCTGACGCGGCCCCGGCCCGCACAGAACTTTCTCGCCCGCCGCGCCGCCACCCCGCGCAGAACTTTCTCGCCCGATG
>NZ_DAORSO010000383.1:0-1289 GCF_035443565.1 Ornithinibacter sp.
GGGACTGCTGCACGAATAGGTGACAGGTTGTAGTCACGCCGCCAGTGCGGCGGTCGTGTTCATGATGGTCTCGAACTCGATGGGCGTCAAACGGCCCAGGCGGAGTTGGCGCCTCCGGCGGTGGTAGGTCCGCTCGATCCAGGTGACGATCGCAATCCGCAGCTGCTCCCGGGTGGTCCACGAGCGGCGGTCGAGGACGTTCTTCTGCAGCAGGGCGAAGAACGATTCCATGGCGGCGTTGTCGCCGCTGGAGCCGACTCTGCCCATCGATCCGACCATGCGGTGGCAGGCCAGGGCGCGCAGGAACTTCCTGCTCCGAAATTGAGATCCTCGGTCCGAGTGGACGATGCAGCCGGCGACATCACCGCGCATCTGGGCGGCGTTCTCGAGCGCCTGGACGGCCAAGCGGGACTTCATTCTCGAGTCGATTGAGTACCCGACGATCCGGCCCGAATACACGTCCTTGATCGCGCAGAGGTAGAGCTTGCCTTCACTCGTTTTGTGCTCCGTGATGTCCACGAGCCAGAGCTCGTTCGGCGCGTCGGCGGCGAACACGTGACGCGTTCTGCCGTCCTCGTCGATGACGGCGCAGAGGTCGTCGTGGACGGGTGGGCCGGGGCGCCGGCCCTTGCCGCGCTTCTTCCCGAACGCGCTCCACCACCCATTCGTGGACGCGATCCGCCACGCCGTCCGATCCGACATGGATTCGCCCGCATCACGGGCCTCGTCGGCGAGGAGCCGGTGCCCGAACTCGGGGTCGTCGCGGTGCGCGTCGAAGAGCGCGTTCGCGCGATATGCCTCCACCACCTCGCTGGAGGTGATGGGATCCGCCAGCCACCGGTAATAGGGCTGGCGAGAGAGCTTGAGCACCCGACACGTCACCGTCACAGGAATCCCTGCGGCGGCGAGCTCCGTCACGAGCGGGTAGAACCTTTTCCCGGGAGGTTCGCCTGCGACAGATACGCCGCCGCTCGACGCAACACCTCGTTCTCCTGCTCCAGCAGCCGGATCCGTTTCCGCGCCTCCCGCAGCTCAGCTTCGACACGGGATTGGCCGGGCTTGGCACCCTCGTCGACGTCGGCGCGACGCAACCACTTCTGCAACGTCATCGGGTGGACGCCGAAGTCTTTCGCGATCTGCTCGATCGTCACTCCGGGCTCACGGTTCCGCGCGACGCGCACGACGTCATCACGGAACTCGGTCGGGTAGGGCTTGGGCACAGCAACATCCTTCCAGGCCACCCTCGAGGGCAAGCCAGATCAGATGTCACCTATTCGTGCAGCAGTCCC
>NZ_DAORSO010000384.1:0-1288 GCF_035443565.1 Ornithinibacter sp.
ATCCCCGCCGGTTCCGACTGGATGGAACTGGGACGCGACTACATGAAGGCGGAGCTCGGCAAGGGCTTCGGGTACACGCCGTGAGCGGTTCTCCGATGCAGGCAGGCGGCCAGGACATGTTGGAGAACCTCGAAGCCGACTTTCCGGAGCACAAGCGACGGGCCTCCGGCGCACCCCATGCGCTGGACGGCATCCGGGTGGTGGACTTCTCGCACTTCATCGCGGGGCCGCTGGCGACCATGATCCTGGCCGACATGGGCGCCGAGGTGATCAAGGTCGAGGCGCCGGTCCGCGGCGACGACGCGCGCCGCTATCCGCCCATGCACCCGCAACTGGACCAGGGCGCACCCTTCGTCTGGAGCAACCGCAACAAGAAGAGCATCGCGCTGGACCTGAAGTCCCCGCAGGGGCTGGCGCTGGCGCGCGACCTCGTCTGCCGCGCCGACGTGCTGGTCGAGAACTTCTCCTCGGGCGTGATGCGTCGCCTGGGGCTGGACCACGAGACCTGCCTTGCCCTGAACCCGCGCCTGGTCTACTGCTCGGTGGCCGCCTACAGCCGCGAAGGCGCCTTCGCCGACCGCTTCGGCTTCGATCCCATCGCGCAGGCCGAAAGCGGCTTCGTTTCCATGAACGGTTATCCCGACCGCGAAGGCGTGCGGGCGCTCTCGCCGGTGATGGACATCAGCACCGCCATGATGGTGGGCAACGCCGTGCTCGGCGCGTTGCTGGCCCGGGAGCGCCTGGGCCGCGGCCAGCGGGTGGAGGTGTCCCTGTTCGACACGGCCGTCCTGATGACGGGCTATGCGACCATGCAGTCGCTGTTCACCGGCAAGGAGCCGCAACGCAGCGGCAACACCGCCCCCGACACCTGCCCCTCGGGCGCCTTCCGCGCCAGCGACCGCACCTTCTACATCAACAGCGGCAACGACAGAATCTTCCAGCGGCTCATGGGGCAGGTGCTGGAACGTCCGGACGTGGCCGCCGATGCGGATTACGCCACGGGTCCCCTGCGCATCCGGCATCGGGAGCGCCTGTTCGCCTTCCTCGACGAAGCGTTCGCGCGGCACGACTGGGCGCACTGGCAGGCTCGCATGCGCGCCGCCGGCGTGCCCTACGGATTGGTGCGCACGGTGGGCGAGGCGATCCGCTCGCCCGAGGCGCGCGACCACGAACTCGTCACCCGCATCCCCCATCCGGTGCTCGGCTGGGTTCCGAACGTGCGCTTGCCGATCCGCTACGCCGCCACGCCCATGGCCGATCCGGTGGCGGCCCCGGCGGTGGGGCAGCA
>NZ_DAORSO010000385.1:0-1286 GCF_035443565.1 Ornithinibacter sp.
TGCTGGCCCGCCTTCTGCCTCGGGCCGCAATCTTTGATGTCGATGCCTTCGCGTCGGGGCCGCAAGCCCTCGACTCGGCGCCGCGGCCCAGAGCCCCGCCCGGCAGAACATCCCGTGTCGTCGACACCGCCGATGGTCAATGCCGACCGCAGCGCTGCGCGACCGCCCTGAACTCAAAGGAATCACCTTGTCCAGCACCACTTTCGGCGCGCTCGGCGTGCCCGCCCCCCTCGTCGAGATCCTTGCCCAGCGCGAGATCACCGTCCCCACCCCCATCCAGGCCGCGACCCTGCCCGACTCCCTCGCGGGTCGCGACGTCCTCGGCCGTGGCCGCACCGGCTCGGGCAAGACGATGGCGTTCGTCCTGCCCCTGCTGACCCGCCTGTCGCGCAGCACGACGCAGCGCCAGTCGCGTCGCCCGCGCGCCCTCATCCTGGCCCCGACCCGCGAGCTCGCGACCCAGATCGAGGACGCCCTCACCCCGCTCGCAGCCCCCCTCGGCCTGACCTCGCGCACCGTCTTCGGTGGCGTCGGCCAGAACCCGCAGGTCACGGCGCTGCGCAAGGGTGTCGACATCGTCGTCGCCTGCCCCGGTCGCCTCGAGGACCTCATCGGCCAGGGTCACGTCTCCCTGGATGCCGTCGAGGTCACGATCATCGACGAGGCCGACCACATGGCCGACCTCGGCTTCCTGCCCGCCGTGCGCCGCCTGCTCGACGCCACCCCCGCGCGCGGGCAGCGGATGCTGTTCTCCGCCACGTTGGATGCCGGGATCGGCGTCATCGCGAAGCGTTACCTCTCGAACCCGGTCACCCACGAGGCCGACTCCGCGCAGTCGCCGGTGTCGACCATGGCCCACCACGTGCTGCACGTGACGCCCGACGGTCACGGCCAGGTGCTGCTCGACCTCGTCGCCGCCCCCGGCCGCACCGTGGTGTTCACCCGTACCAAGCACCGCGCCAAGAAGCTGGCCCGCCAGCTCAACGGCCAGGGTGTCCCCGCGGTCGAGCTGCACGGCAACCTCAGCCAGAACGCGCGCACCCGCACCATGGAGGCGTTCCACTCCGGCGCGGCCCGCACCCTGGTCGCCACCGACATCGCGGCGCGCGGCATCCACGTCGACGACGTCGCCCTCGTCATCCACGCCGACCCGCCGGTCGAGCACAAGGCCTACACGCACCGCTCGGGCCGCACCGCCCGCGCCGGTGCCTCCGGCACGGTCGTCACGCTGATGACCGACGACCAGGTGCGCGACGTGCGCGACCTCACCCGCAAGGCCGGGGTCA
>NZ_DAORSO010000386.1:0-1280 GCF_035443565.1 Ornithinibacter sp.
GAGCCGTCGTCGGGCTCGACCACCCCGGCGCGCAGGAGCGAGGTCAGCACCTGCACCGCGCGCTCGACGAGGGCGTCGCGGCGGGCGGGCTCCTCGTGGTTGTCCAGGAGCAGGGTGTGCAGCGCGGCCTGCTGGCCCTCCCACTGGTCGAGGACGTTGAGCACCATCGCGTGGTTGACCCGCATCTTGGAGACCAACGGCTCCGGCGGCGCCATGACGAGGCGTTCGTAGGTGGACTCGGTGTAGGTGAGCGTGCCCTCCGGGGCCTTTTTGTGCACGACCTTGCGGCGCTTCTTCGCGTCGTCACCGGCCTTGGCCAGGGCCTTGGCGTTGAGGACGACGTGCTCGGGCGCCTGCACGACCACGTACCCGACCGAGTCGAACCCGGCCCGCCCCGCCCGGCCCGCGATCTGGTGGAACTCGCGGGCCCGCAGCACGCGCTGCTTGCGCCCGTCGTACTTGGTGAGCGAGGTGAGCAGCACCGTGCGGATCGGCACGTTGATCCCGACGCCGAGGGTGTCCGTGCCGCAGATGACCGCGAGCAGCCCGCGCTGGGCCAGGGTCTCGACGAGGCGGCGGTACTTGGGGAGCATCCCCGCGTGGTGGACGCCGATGCCGTGCAGGACGAGCCGGCGCAGCGCCTGGCCGAACCCCTTGCCGAACCGGAACCCGCCGACGGCCTCCTTGATGGCGGCCTTGCGGGCCGAGGAGACGATGTCGACGCTCATCAGGGCCTGGGCCTGCTCGACCGCCGACGCCTGGGTGAACGACACGACGTAGACCGGGCCGCGATCATCACGCAGCAGCAGCTCGAGGGTCTCGTGCACGGGCGTGAGCACCCACTCGAACTCCAGCGGCACGGGGCGCTCGACCCCGGTGACGGCGATGGTCTCGCGGCCGGTGCGGCGGGTGAGGTCCTCCTCGAACGGGCGGGTGTCACCCAGCGTCGCCGACATGAGGAGGAACTGGGTGTCGGGCAGGAGCAGCAGCGGCACCTGCCACGCCCAGCCGCGGTCGGGCTCGGTGTAGAAGTGGAACTCGTCCATGACGACGAGGCCGATGTCGGCCAGTTCCCGGTCGCGCAGGGCGTGGTTGGCCAGGACCTCGGCCGTGGCGCAGATGATCGGGGCCCCGGGGTTCACGGCGGCGTCACCGGTGAGCATGCCGACCTGCTCGGCCCCGAAGATCGCGACGAGGGCGAAGAACTTCTCGCTGACCAGGGCCTTGATCGGCGCGGTGTACCAGCTGCGCTGCCCCTGCGCGAGGGCCTGTGCGTGCGC
>NZ_DAORSO010000387.1:0-1275 GCF_035443565.1 Ornithinibacter sp.
CCTCGTGCGGGCCGCGGACGGCGCCCTGCCAGCGGTCGGTCAGTTCGTCGAGGGTGAGGTCGTCGACTCGGTGGGGGTCGACCTCGTCGTGGAGGTGCGATGAGCGAGCCGCCGACGGGGGAACAGCCACTGGGTGACAAGGCACTGGGGGACAAACCGCTGCGAGCAGTGCGTCCCGGCCCGCTCGCGCAGGGCCGCGCCACCGACCCCTATCGGATCGGGGTCGACCCGGCGAGCCCCGCGGTGCCGACGACCGGCCCGAGCGCGTGGAACATCGCCAACTACCTGACGGTCTTCCGGCTGGCCATCGTCCCGGTCTTCGGCTGGCTGCTGCTCGCCGACGACGGGCGCAGTGCGGTCTACCGCTGGGCAGCCTTCGCGGTCTTCGTCGTCGCGATGGTCACCGACCGGATCGACGGCGACCTCGCGCGCAGCCGCGGCCTGGTGACCAACGTGGGGAAGGTGCTCGACCCCATCGCGGACAAGGCGCTGGTCACGATGGCCCTCATCGGGCTGTCCGCGGTCGGCGAGGTGTGGTGGTGGGTCACCATCGTGGTGCTCGTGCGCGAGTGGGGGATCACCGCAGTGCGCTTCTGGGTGATCCGCCACGGGGTCATGGCCGCTGGCCGCGGGGGCAAGGTCAAGACCCTGCTCCAGACGTTCGGCATCGGTTTCTACCTCATGCCGCGGTGGGTGCTGCCCTACCCCGACGTCTGGGAGGCGCTGGCGGCGATCTCGCTCGGTGCGGCAGTGCTCATCACGGTCGTCACCGGTGTCGACTACCTGCACCAGGCGTTGCGGTTGCGCCAGACCAGTGAGCGCGCGGCGAGCAAGCGCGCGGCCCGCGCGGCCCGCCGTGGGGGTCGTGGCGCTTGAACACGGTGCCCGAGCGGCCGGATGCCGGGGTGTCGGATGCCGGGGTGTCGGATGCCGGTGCGCCCGCTGTCGTCGCCGGCTTGCGTGACCTCGGGCTCACCGTCGCGACGGCTGAGTCGCTCACCGGAGGGCTGGTCTGCGCCGCGCTGACGAGTGTCCCCGGGGCATCGAGCGTCGTGCGCGGCGGGGTGGTCGCCTACGCCAGCGAGGTCAAGGCCACCGTGGTGGGCGTCGACGCGGGCGTGCTGGCCCGTGAGGGCGCGGTGTCCGCCGCGGTCGCGGGTGAGCTCGCGGCGAGGGTACGGGCCGTCATGGGTTGCGACGTGGGCGTGTCGACGACCGGGGTGGCCGGCCCCGACCCGGCCGACGGACGGCCACCGGGGACGGTGTTCATCGGTG
>NZ_DAORSO010000388.1:0-1270 GCF_035443565.1 Ornithinibacter sp.
TTGGCGAACGTTGTGTTGAGTGTTTGTCAAAACTCTGTCTCAGGTCTACGGTGACTCTCGTGAGGAGTTCGATACCGCCTACGATGCGGATTGGTGAGCTCGCCTCCAAAGTGGGCGTCAGCACCCATGTCCTTCGGGCATGGGAAAGCCGCTACGGGCTCTTGCGCCCGCAGCGATCGGCCGGGGGCTACCGCCTCTACGGCCACGAGGACGAACGCCGCGTCCGCGAGGTCATCGCCCTGCGGGACCAGGGCGTGAGCGCCGCTGAGGCCTCCCGCCGAGTGCTCGAGGCCGACCGGTCCGGTCTGTCCGCCATCGACGACGACATCGACGACGACGCGACCAACGCCAGCGGCTCCTCCTTCGCCGCGGGCCACAGAAGGGCCGGGGGGCGCGCCGGAGCCGTGGGCACGGCATCCGGCATGGGCGTGGATACGAGCGTTCCACTGCGTTCCGATCCGCCGGCGCTCGTCGCGCAGCTGCTCGACGCGGTGTCCACCCTCGACGAGGACCGGGCACACGCCGTGCTCGACGTCGCCTTCGGGGAGCGGTCCGTCGACAGCGCGATCATCGACGTCCTGCTGCCCCTGTTCGTGCGGGTCGGTGAGCTCTGGGAGCTCGGTCGCATCGGCATCGCGCAGGAGCACTTCGCGAGCAGCCTCGTGCGCCGCCGACTCGGGGCGATGTCCCTGACCTGGGGTGTGGGCAGCGGGCCGGTGGCGGTGCTCGCCTGCCCGCCCGGCGAGTTCCACGACATCGTGCTGCTGAGCTTCGGCGTGCTCCTCGGGCGCACCGGGTGGCGGATCCGCTACCTCGGGCCGGACACCCCGGTGCACTCGCTGGCGGCGGCCGCGCGGCTCACCCAGGCGGATGCCGTCGTGCTGGCCTGTCGTCGGCCGTCAGGTTTCCGCGCGCACTCCACGGCGCTGCGGCGGCTCGGCGAGGACTACCCGGTGTGGCTCGCCGGGCGCGGCGCGACGCCGCGGGTGCTCGAGGAGGTGGGAGTCCGTCACCTCGGGGCTGACCTCGTCGGGGCCGTGGCCGAGCTGACCGCCACCGCCCGCGACCGCCGAAACCAGCGTGAGGCCACGGCCCGACCCGACGGCGACGGCATCCCAGTCGACGACAGCCGCGCCAACGGCAACGGCATCCAAGGCGACGGCATCCGGACCGACGGCATCCAAGGCGACGGCATCCGGACCGACGGCATCCAAGGCGACGGCATCCGGACCGACGCGACCACCCCGACCTCCGCCACCGCCTGACCCGC
>NZ_DAORSO010000389.1:0-1242 GCF_035443565.1 Ornithinibacter sp.
CCGTCACCGACGACGACGAGCGCGGTGAAGCTGAAGCGACGGCCACCCTTGACGACCTTGGCGACGCGGTTGATCGTCACGACGCGCTCGATGTACTGGCTCTTCTCGGGCTCGCGGGCGTCACGACCGCCGCGACCGCCCTCACGGCCACCGCGACCTTCGCGGCCGCCGCGCTCGGCGGTTGCGGGTCCGCCGGTGCCTCGACGCTGGGGTCCTGGCATCAGATGTTCCTCATCTCAACAACGGGGGTGTTCTGGGTGGCGATCACAGGGACAGACCGCCTTCGCGAGCGCCATCAGCGATGGCGGCGACGCGACCGTGGTACTTGTTGCCGCCACGGTCGAAGACGACGGCCTCGACGCCGGCAGCCTTGGCGCGCTCGGCGACGAGCTCGCCGACCTTCTTGGCCTTGGCGGTCTTGTCACCATCGAAGGACCGCAGGTC
Organism: Ornithinibacter sp.; assembly: GCF_035443565.1. Lineage (NCBI taxonomy): Bacteria > Bacillati > Actinomycetota > Actinomycetes > Micrococcales > Intrasporangiaceae > Ornithinibacter > Ornithinibacter sp. Next base: position 445 of record NZ_DAORSO010000389.1, read on the forward strand.
CGCCTCCATGGTGGAGGCCGACGCCAAGGTCTTGCCGACGGTGTCGTCGACGACCTGGACGAAGACGTGGCGCGACGAGCGGGACACGACGAGGCGGGGACGCCCGGTGGTACCGGTGACGACCTTGCGGACGCGGAAGTGGCGACGGGCGCGGGAGGCGCTCTTGCCCTTGGCGCGCTTGACGATCAGTGCCATGGCTTACTTACCAGCCTTTCCGACCTTGCGGCGGATCTGCTCGCCCGCGTAGCGGACGCCCTTGCCCTTGTACGGGTCGGGCTTGCGGAGCTTGCGGATGTTCGCGGCGACCTCGCCGACGAGCTGCTTGTCGATGCCCTGGACCGAGAACCGGGTCTGGTTCTCGACCACGAAGGTGATGCCGGCGGGCGGCTCGACGGTGATCGAGTGCGAGTAGCCGAGGGCGAACTCGAGGTTGGAGCCCTTGGCCAGCACGCGGTAACCGGTGCCGTGGATCTCCAACTTCTTCTCGTAGCCGTCGGTGACGCCGAGCACCATGTTGTTGATGAGCGAGCGGGTCAGGCCGTGCAGCGAGCGCGACGTGCGCGCGTCGTCGGGGCGCTTGACCTCGAGAACACCGTCATTGGTCTCGACGGTGATCGGCTCGGCAACGACGTGGCTGAGCTCGCCCTTGGGGCCCTTGACCTTGACGGTCTGGCCATCGATGGCGATGTCGACACCCGAGGGGACGGTGACGGGGAGACGTCCGATGCGTGACATGTCAGTAACCCCTTACCAGATGTAGGCGAGGACTTCCCCACCCACACCCTTGTTGGCGGCCTG
>NZ_DAORSO010000390.1:0-1233 GCF_035443565.1 Ornithinibacter sp.
ATCGCCGACCCCTACGGCCGGGTGCTCGTGCAGGCCCCGCGCGACGAGGCCGCGGCGCTCGTCGCCGACCTCGACCTCGCGCAGGGCCGCGACTGGATCGACCTGTTCCCGTTCCTGGCCACCCGCCGCCCCGACTCCTACGCCGCCCTGACCGAGCCCACCCGCCCCCAGCACCGCCGGGAGGCCTGAGGTGAGCGCCGCCGACCACTGGCGGATGCCGGCCGAGTGGGTGCCGCACGAGCGCACGTGGATGGCGTGGCCGTCATCGGGCTACACCCTCGGAGAGAGCGAGGCCGCCGCCGACGAGGCGCGGGCCACGTGGGCCGACGTCGCGCTCGCGGTGTCGCGGTTCGAGCCCGTCACCCTCGTCGTCGACCCGGATGCCGTCGTCGTCGCCCGCCGCTGGATCGGCGAGGGGCGTCACGGCCACTACCGGGTCGACCTGCTCGAGGCGCCGCTCGACGACGCGTGGATGCGCGACATCGGGCCGACCTTCGTCGTGTCGCCCACGGGTGAGCTGGGCGCGGTCGACTGGGTGTTCAACGGCTGGGGTGCCCAGGAGTGGGCGACCTGGGGGAACGACGCCCGCATCGGCGAGTTCGTCACCGGGCGCGCCGGCGCGACGCGGGTGGCGAGCGACCTCGTGAACGAGGGCGGCGGCATCCACGTCGACGGCCTGGGTACGGTGCTGCTCACCGAGACGGTGCAGCTCGACCCGGGCCGCAACCCGGGCCTGACCCGGGCCGACGTCGAGGCCGAGATGGCCCGCACCATCGGTGCGACGACGTGCATCTGGCTGCCCCGCGGCCTGACCCGCGACTACGACGAGTTCGGCACCCGCGGGCACGTCGACATCGTCGCCACGTTCGCCTCCCCCGGCGTCGTGCTGCTGCACTGGCAGGGCGACCCCGCACACCCCGACCACGAGGTGTCCGTCGAGCTCGAGGGCCTGCTGTCCTCGGCCCGCGACGCCCGCGGCGAGCCGCTCGAGGTCGTGAGGGTGCCGGCCCCGCGCACCCTCGAGGACGAGGACGGCATCGTCGACTGGTCCTACATCAACCACCTCGTCGTCAACGACGGGGTCGTGGCCTGCACCTACGACGACCCGCAGGATGCCGCGTCACTGGCCGTGCTGGAGAAGGCGTATGCCGGTCGGCAGGTCGTCGGGGTGGACGCCCGGCCGCTGTTCGCCCGCGGGGGCGGCATCCACTGCATCACCCAGCAGCAGCCGCG
>NZ_DAORSO010000391.1:0-1233 GCF_035443565.1 Ornithinibacter sp.
CTCACCCGGCTCGCCCCGATGTTCCGAGGGCTCGCCGAGATCGACGCCTCCCTGAGCGACGACGAGCGGGTGGTCGTGGAGCGATACCTGCGGGGCGCGATCACCGCGATGAAGGCACTGATGTGACGGGGCTGGCGACGGCGGCTGCCTCCGCCCTGGACACCACGCTCGACCGCACGATCGCCCCCGGCTTCACCCGGCTCGGGTACGCCGTGCGGCGGCGGCTCCCGACCTGGCCCGCCGACCCGACTCCCGGGTGCCTCACCGGGCACCACGTGGCCGTGACCGGCGCCTCGTCCGGCCTCGGCGAACGCACTGCCCACGACCTCGCCGCCCTGGGTGCCACCGTTCACCTCGTCGTCCGGGATGCCGGCCGCGGCGGTCGCGTGGCCGCTGAGATCGAGTCAGCGGTCGGCAGGGCGGGCGCGGCCCGGGTGTGGGTGTGTGACGTCTCCGACCTCGACTCGGTGCGGACCTTCTGCGCGGCCTTCCTCTCGGCCGGGTTGCCGCTGCGGGCGCTGGTGCACAACGCCGGCGCGCTTCCCGCCACGCGCACCGAGTCCGCGCAGGGCCACGAGATGACGATGGCCCTGCACGTGCTCGGTCCGGTGCTCATGACCGAACTGCTGCTGCCACTGCTCGGCGCCGATGCGGGTCGGGTGGTGTTCGTGACGTCAGGTGGCATGTACAGCCAGCCCCTGCCCGTGGATGACCCCGAGTTCCTGCGTGGTGAGTACGCCGGTGCGACCGCCTACGCGCGCAGCAAGCGCGGCCAGATCGAGCTGCTCCCCGTCCTGGCCCAGCGCTGGGACGCCGCGGGGGTCAGCGTGAGTGCGACCCACCCGGGGTGGGCCGCAACTCCCGGCGTGCAGACGTCACTCCCCCGCTTCGCCGCCCTGCTCGGTCCGTCGCTGCGCACGGCCGGTGAAGGTGTCGACACGACGACGTGGGTGGTCGCGGCCGACCCGGCACCGGCATCCGGCCAGTTGTTGCACGACCGTCGCGCACGGCCGACGAGCATCATGCGCCGCACGCGACCCACGGCTGAGCAGCGGGGCCGTTTCTGGGAGTGGGTCCAGGAGGCGACGGGCACGGGAGGGTCACCCGAGCGGGGTGAAGAGGGCCGCGCCCGCCGTCCCTAGATTCGAGGGGTGACGCGGCACGGTCGCCGGCCGGCCCGGCTGCGCGCGCTGGTCGCCGCGCAGGCCACCGCCGATCCGACGGACCCGGCCA
>NZ_DAORSO010000392.1:0-1231 GCF_035443565.1 Ornithinibacter sp.
CGCTCGCCGACGTGCCCGAGTGGTACCGGGGCGAGGCCCTGCTCGCCGTCGCCGCCCGCGTCGGAACCACCCGCCTCATCGACAACACCCCCGTGCTCGTCGGGCCGGGCGGGGGCGCACTCGACGTCTTCTCCGACGTCCCGCACGCCCGCGCGGACGTCTGAAAGGCATTCCGGATGCCGTCCGCCCCCCTCACGCTGCCCCGTCGCCTCACCGCCCCCGCACCGGGGTGGACCACGTCCGCCGACGTCATCGTGGTCGGCTCCGGCATCGCCGGCCTGACGTGCGCCCTGCGGCTGCGCGAGCAGGTCGACCGGGTGCTGCTCGTGACCAAGACGGTGCTCTCCGCGGGCTCGACCCAGTGGGCCCAAGGGGGGATCGCCGCCGTGCTCGACCCCGACGACACCGCGCAGGAGCACCTCGACGACACGTTGGTCGCCGGGGTCGGCCTGTGCGACGTCGAGGCGGTTCGGGCCCTGGTCACCGAGGGCCCCGAACGGGTGCACGAACTCGTCGCCCTGGGGGCCGAGTTCGACCGTGACGCCGGCGGTGAGATCAAGCTGACCCGCGAGGGTGGCCACCACCGCGACCGCATCGCCCACGCCGGCGGTGATGCGACTGGTGCCGAGATCTCCCGCGCACTCATCGCCGCGCTGCACCGGGTGCTCGACGACCCGGGCATCGAGGTCATCGAGCACGCGCTCGTCGTCGACCTGCTCACCGCCGCCGACGGCGCCGTGTGCGGGGTGACCCTGCACGTCATCGGCGAGGGCCAGGTCGACGGGGTCGGCGCGGCCGCGGGCCGGGCCGTCGTGCTCGCCACCGGAGGCCTCGGGCAGATCTACGCCTCGACGACCAACCCCCCGGTCGCGACCGGCGACGGGATGGCCGCCGCCCTGCGCGCCGGGGCCCGGGTGACCGACCTCGAGTTCGTCCAGTTCCACCCCACGGTGCTGTTCCTCGGCGAGGGGTCGACGGGGCAGCAGCCGCTCATCTCCGAGGCCGTGCGCGGGGAAGGCGCGTTCCTCGTCGACGGTGACGGGGCCCGGATCATGGCCGGACGGCATCCCCTCGAGGACCTCGCGCCGCGTGACGTGGTCGCGCGCGCCATCCTCGACGTCATGCGCGACCAAGGGGTCGACCACGTCTGGCTGGACGCGCGACACCTCGGCGGTTCGTTCCTGGAGCAGCGGTTCCCGTCGATCGTCGCCCGCTGCCGTGAGCTCGGGTT
>NZ_DAORSO010000393.1:0-1221 GCF_035443565.1 Ornithinibacter sp.
CGTGTGGTGGCGTTGGCACAGCAGGGCAGCGTTGTCGATGTCGCTGAGCCCACCATCAACCCAGTGCACGACGTGGTGCGCTTTGGCCCACGCGGCGGGCGCGGTGCAGCCGGGGTAGGTGCACCCCCGGTCGCGGCGCAGCAGCCGCCGCCGCTGCGCCCGGGTGAACAGGCGCACCACCCGGCCGAGGTCGAGGTCTTCCCCGGCGGTGCCGAGCACGTGGGGGATGAGGTCAGCCTCACACGCCAGGCGCCGCAGCACCTGAGGCGAGAGCATCGTCCCGGTCGCGGTGGACCCGAGGACCTCGCCGCAGCCGGTGCGTGCCTGCAGATCCTCAAGGCTCATGATCACGTGCACGGCATGCGCGGACCCGGCGGCGCCGTCCGCGCCGCCGTGCTGGTCACCGTCGAGGGCGCTGGAGCGTTGGCACACCTGCGCCAGCGCTTCTACCCGCCGCTGCCCCAGCGGTCGCAGGTCACGTTCCCCGGTCACGTCGTTGGGGGCGGGGGCACTCAAGGGCCCGATCGCTGCTTCCAACGCTGCCGCCTGCTCCGGCGTCATCACCAACTGGTACTCGGTGAGGTCACCGGACTCGACAAACGGTGCGGACAACCGCGCCGCCGACGCCAACCGTTCCTGCAGGTCATCGAACACCCCCGGCGCGCCGTATTCGGCGAGCAGTCTGGGCCGCAGCCGGCGCAGCATCCCCGGCCCCCACGCCACCCCCAGCTCCAGCATGGACCGCACCACCGTGGGCTTGACCTCCTCACGCAGGAACGGGCCCAGGCGGGTCATCTCCCGCAACCCCGCACACCCCAAACCCGGCGACACCACCCCCGACACCACGGCATCCGCGACGATCCCCTCCGGAGAGTCCACATCCGGGCCGGCGGCGTCGCCACCGCCCCACCGCGCCCCCGTCGGGGCCAGCACCCCCGCGATCGCCGCGACGTCCGCGGCGCCGCCCTGCCGCAGCGACGGCGCGTGATCACGCACCCACGCCGTCGCGTTCACCCCAGCCGCCTCGACCTCACCACGCCCCACCGCCTCCGCGGTGACCGCGACTCGCGCCGCCGCACTCAACGCCACCAGCGAGTCGACCTCCCCCATCACCTCGGCCAACTCCGCCCCCGAGCACTGGTACAGCACCTGCGAGATCCCGACCAGCGCCTCACGGGCAGCCTCAACCCGGGAGCGACGCTCCACCAGGCCCAACGGCTG
>NZ_DAORSO010000394.1:0-1221 GCF_035443565.1 Ornithinibacter sp.
TCGAGATCTCGCGGGCCGACGGGGTGCGCCTGCACGTCTACGACTTCGGCCTGCGGGTGCCCGATGCGGCCATCTGGGAGGAGTGCACGCACGACCAGTTGCGCCACCTCTTCGAGGGAGCGGTCGCCGCGGTGTGGGACGGCCGCGCCGAGTCCGACGGCTTCAACCGGCTCGTCCTCGCCGCCCAGCTGACGTGGCGCCAGGTCGTCATCCTGCGCACGGTCGCGAAGTACCTGCGCCAGACGCGCGCCACGTACTCGCAGGACTACCTCGAGGACGCCCTCGTCTCCCACCCGGACATCGCCCGTGACCTCGTCGACCTGTGGGAGGCCCGTTTCGACCCCGACCGCCGCGACGGTGGGACGAGGTCGGATGCCGGCCACGCGGCATCCGCTGACGGCGACGGTTCCAGCGCGCAGAGCGCGGAGGCCGCGGCCGCGGCCCGGGTGCGCGACGCCCTCGACGAGGTGTCCTCGCTGGACCACGACCGGATCATCCGCGCGTTCCTCGGGGTGATCCTGGCCGGCCTGCGCACGAACTTCTATCAGGCCGGTGACGGCGACGCCGAGCACAAGCCGTACGTCTCGCTGAAGCTCAACCCCAAGGCGGTGCCCGACCTGCCGGCCCCGCGCCCGCAGTTCGAGATCTGGGTCTACAGCCCCCGGGTCGAGGGCGTGCACCTGCGCTTCGGCCCGGTCGCGCGCGGCGGACTGCGCTGGAGCGACCGGCGCGAGGACTTCCGCACCGAGGTCCTCGGCCTGGTCAAGGCGCAGATGGTCAAGAACGCCGTCATCGTGCCGACCGGCTCCAAGGGCGGGTTCTACGCCAAGGACCTCCCCGACCCGGCCGTGGACCGCGAGGCCTGGCTCGAGGAGGGCAAGGCCGCCTACCGCCTGTTCATCTCCGGCCTGCTCGACGTCACCGACAACCGGGTGTCCGGCGGTGCGATCGTGCCGCCCGAGCGCGTGGTGCGCCACGACGGCGACGACCCCTACCTCGTCGTCGCCGCCGACAAGGGCACGGCGAGCTTCTCCGACATCGCCAACGGGGTCGCGCAGTCGTACGGCTTCTGGCTCGACGACGCGTTCGCCTCCGGTGGGTCGGCCGGCTACGACCACAAGGGGATGGGCATCACGGCCCGCGGTGCGTGGGAGTCGGTCAAGCGGCACTTCCGCGAGATGGGCGTCGACACCCAGAGCCAGGACTTCACGGTCGTGGGCG
>NZ_DAORSO010000395.1:0-1212 GCF_035443565.1 Ornithinibacter sp.
ACCCCGCCGACATCGAGCAGGTTCGCGTGCTCGCGCAGGCCGCCCGCACCGCGTCGCGCCGCCTGGCCCTGCTCTCACGCGCCGACAAGGATGCCGCGCTGCGCACCCTCGCCGATGCCCTCGACGCAGCCACCGACGAGATCGTCGCCGCCAACGAGCTCGACCTCGCCCGCGGCCGTGAGAACGACATGCCGCAGAGCCTTCAGGACCGCCTGCGCCTGGACCCCCCGCGGGTCGCCGCCGTGGCCCAGGCCCTGCGCGACATCGCGGCCCTGCCCGACCCCGTCGGCGAGGTCGTGCGCGGCTCGACCCTGGCCAACGGCCTGCAGATCCGCCAGATCCGGGTGCCCATGGGTGTCATCGGCATGATCTACGAGGCCCGCCCCAACGTCACCGTCGACGCCGCCGGGCTCGGCCTGAAGTCCGGCAACGCCGTCATCCTGCGCGGGGGCAGCGCCGCCGCCGAGACCAACCGCGCCACCGTCGCCGTCCTGCGCGCCTCGCTCACCGCCCAGGGTCTGCCCGCGGATGCCGTCGGCCTCCTCGAGGGTGGCCACGGCGCCGTCCGCGCCCTGATGACCGCCCGCGGCCAGGTCGACCTGCTCATCCCTCGCGGCGGGGCCGGTCTCATCCAGAGCGTCGTCACCGAGTCCACCGTGCCCGTCATCGAGACCGGCATCGGCAACTGCCACGTGTACGTCGACGCCGGCGCCGACCTCGACAAGGCCCTCGCGATCACCGTCAACTCCAAGACCCACCGCCCGAGCGTGTGCAACGCTGCCGAGTCGCTGCTCGTGCACCGCGACGTCGCCGCCGAGTTCCTGCCCAAGGCGCTGGCGGCGCTCGCGGGGGAGGGCGTCGTCCTCCACACCGACGCGGATGCCGGTGCGCAGGCGGATGTCGCGGGCGTCGCCCACGACGTGGCGACCGACGAGCACTTCGCCACCGAGTTCCACGGGCTCGAGATGTCGGTGCGGGTCGTCGACGACCTCGACCAGGCGCTCGAGCACATCGCCACCTACGGCTCGGGGCACACCGAGGCCATCGTCACCGAGGACCGGGGGGCCGCCCGCCGGTTCACCGCGGAGGTCGATGCGGCCGCCGTCATGGTCAACGCGAGCACGCGGTTCACCGACGGTGGTGAGTTCGGCTTCGGGGCCGAGATCGGCATCTCGACCCAGAAGCTGCACGCGCGCGGGCCGATGGCACTGC
>NZ_DAORSO010000396.1:0-1202 GCF_035443565.1 Ornithinibacter sp.
AGGTCGCCGAGCTGACCGCCGCCGGGCACTCCCTGGCCGCGCTCACGGAGGCCACCCCGCCCCCGTCGCTGCGTGCGTCGGTGCTGTCCGGCATCTCCCAGGTCCGCCCGCTGCCGCCACTTCCCGAGGATGCCGCTGCTCCCGTTCCCGACGTCGCCGCGCCGAGCGCTTCGGGTCCCGTCACGCCCGAGGCGGATGCCGGGGCACCGGATGGAGGGGGGCCGGATGCCGTCGTCGTCCCGCTTCGTCGTCGCTCACGGGCCTCGAGGTGGCTGGCCGGAGCAGCCGCGGCTGCTGTGATCGCTGTCGGCGGTCTCGTGTGGAGCCCGTGGTCGAACGACGCCGGCACCCTGTCGCCGGTGGACCAGGTGGTGGCCGCAGCCGACGCCGTGCGGGTCACCAGCAGCAAGGGTGAGCTGAACGCCGAGGTCGCCTACAGCCGCGAGCTCGGCCGAGCGGCGATCACGGTGGCCGGGTTGCCGCCGGCTCCCGAGGGCAAGACCTACCAGCTGTGGTTCGTCGGTTCCGACGGTGTGGCCCGTTCTGCCGGGCTGCTCACCCCAGATGCGGACCGTCGCGGGTCAATGGTCCTGGAGGGTGACCCGAGCTCCGCTGCCGCGGTCGGCATGACCCTGGAGCCCGCCGGTGGCTCGAGGGCCCCGACGACCGACCCGCTGGTCGTCCTCGCCCTCGCGTGACACCTTGGCCGAGCCCAGCCCTAACACCCTGGCTCTGCCCCTGACCGACTGACCGACCTCCAGGGCAGGGAGCGGGCAGGGGGCAGCAACCCTCAGACGGGCTGCGCTCTGTTGGTGGGGATGCCGTTGGTAGCGGTGTCATCGCTGGCGACGGCAGGCGTCCACCAGTGTTCGAGCTCGAGGTCGTCGGGCCATGGGTCGTCGGGCCATGACTCGTGGAGTTCGTAACGGGCCCAGCGCTGCTCATCAGGGTCGTCGTCCTGCAACGCCAGGACCAGGCTTCGTAGCCGCTCGGGCGTCAACGGTGGTGGATCGTTCGCTGATCTCTCGGCCCGGAGGTGCTCCAGGTGCCGGTCGTAGCTGCCGGGGGTGAGGTCCCACACCACGTACCGGCCGTGCTCGTCGGGGGCGGGGAGCACGTGCGCGACGTGCCGGCGCTGGTGCACCAGCGTGTGGTGGCGTTGGCACAGCAGGGCAGCGTTGTCGATGTCGCTGAGCCCACCA
>NZ_DAORSO010000397.1:0-1197 GCF_035443565.1 Ornithinibacter sp.
AGGACGCCCTCGACCGGGCCTTCGACGAGCTGGCCGACTTCCGCTGCCGCTTCCCGGTGACCTCGGTCGAGCTCTACCACCACGACCACGACGGGGTCTGGCGAGTCATCGACAGCTTCCCGCTGCGGGGCTGAGCGCGCGCCGCGTACCCTCGCATCCCATGTCCACCATCCCTGGTTTCTGGGCCGTCGTGCCTGCTGGTGGCGCCGGCACGCGACTGTGGCCGCTCAGTCGCGCCGCGCACCCCAAGTTCCTCCTCGACCTCACTGGCAGCGGTCGCACGCTGCTCCAGGCGACGGTTGACCGGCTCGAGCCGCTGACCGGCGACCGGGTGGTCGTCGTGACCGGGGCGGCGCACGCGGATGCCGTGCGGGCTCAGCTTCCCGGGCTGGCCGGCGACCAGGTGCTCGCAGAGCCGTCGCCGCGCGACTCGATGGCGGCGATCGGTCTGGCCGCCGCCGTGGTCGAGCGCCAGGACCCGCAGGCCGTCATCGGCTCGTTCGCGGCCGACCACGTCATCCCTGACACCGCCGCCTTCGAGAGCGTGATCCGAGAGGCCGCGGAGGTGGCCCGCGAGGGTCATCTCGTCACGATCGGCATCGAGCCGACGTCACCCGCCACGGGCTTCGGCTACATCCGGGCGGGCGAGGCCCTGCCGGGGTTCGCCACGGCGCTGCGGGCCGTCGAGTTCGTCGAGAAGCCGGATGCCGTGCGGGCAGCGCAGTACGTGGCATCGGGCGAGTTCCGCTGGAACGCGGGGATGTTCGTCGTGCGGGCGGCGACGCTGCTCGACCTCCTGGCGCAGTGGCACCACGAGCTGGCGGCAGGGGTGCGAGCCATCGCGGCCTCGCCCGAGCGGCTCGACGAGCTGTGGCCGGGGCTGACGAGGATCGCCATCGACCACGCCGTCGCCGAGCCGGCCGCGGATGCCGGTCACGTCGTCGTCGTCCCGGCCCCCTTCACCTGGGACGACGTGGGCGACTTCGCCAGCCTGGCCGAGCTGCTGCCGCCCGTCGAGGGGGAGCCCGGCCTGCGGGTGCTCGGGTCGGTCGACGACGTGACGACCATCGACGCGTCCGGGATCGTCGCGGCAGCCGGTGGCCGCCGCGTGGCAGTGGTGGGGATCGAGGACGTCGTCGTGATCGACACCCCGGATGCCGTGCTCGTCACCACCCGCTCGCGGGCGCAGGACGTCAA
>NZ_DAORSO010000398.1:0-1196 GCF_035443565.1 Ornithinibacter sp.
TAGGGAATCGCTGATGAAAGGACCATTCCCGACGTGAGGGGTCGGCGCCGGCCCGGGTGGGGTCGCGTGAGTGCTCTCGACCTGGGCTGATCGGCCCATTTGGGGCCTTGCTGGGCGGTTGAGGGCAGGCTGGCGCCTGGCCGTCACCCCATCAGGGCGACGGCCCGGGTCCGCATCAACCAGTTCGACGAGGCGAACAACACGTTGAGGTGGTTCAGGTTCTTGGCGATCCCGCGGTAGCGGGTCTTGGTGAACCCGAAGTCACGCTTGACGATCAGGAACGGGTGCTCGACCTTGGCCCGCACCGACGCCTGACGCGACTGCTCTTCCCGGTCATGAGCGGGCATCGTCTTCAACGCACCCTTGCGCGCCGCGACCCTCCACGTGATTCTCGACAGGTCATCATGGTCGACGATCTCGGGCCGCTTGGCAGCTCCTTGGTACCCCGCGTCGGCGTACACGACCTCGTCATCGGCACGCACCACGTTGACCGCCTCGTCCAGGTCATGCACATTCGCCGCCGTGGCCGTGACGGTGTGGACGTACCCGCTGCCAGCATCGACTCCGATGTGGGCCTTCATCCCGAAGTGCCACTGGTTGCCCTTCTTCGTCTGGTGCATCGCCGGGTCGCGGGTCCCGGTGGCGTTCTTCGTCGACGACGGTGCCGCGATGATCGTGGCGTCGATGATGGACCCACCCCGCATGATCCAGCCCTGATCGGCGAAGACCTCGTTCTGCGCCGCCAACAACTTCTCGCCAAGCTGGTGCTCCTCCAACAAGTGACGAAAGTGCAGCAGCGTCGTCGCATCCGGGACCTGCTCGACCGCGAAGTCCAACCCCATGAACCGGCGCATCGCGTACGAGTCGTACACCGCGTCCTCGACGCCCTCGTCCGAGAGGGAGAACCACACCTGCAGCAGGTACATCCGCAGCATCGTCTCCACCGGCTTCGCCTTACGGCCCCGCTTACCCGGCCGGTCCGCGTAGTAGAACGGCTCGATCACGCCCACCCACGCCGCCCACGGGATCGTCGCGTTCATCGCTTCCAGGAACTTCTCCCGGCGCGACACCCGCCGCCGGTTGCCGTACTCGATATCCGTGAAACTGGGCTGATCGATGTCCACACCACATCCTCCCGGACCCCCGCCAACCCAGCCAGGGGGACACCCCGACCACCCGAGATAATCAGCGCATCC
>NZ_DAORSO010000399.1:0-1179 GCF_035443565.1 Ornithinibacter sp.
CGGTGAGGGCGGGGTCGAGGTCGCGACCTGCGAGGAACCACGTCGACCACCCGACCGACAGGGCCGCGACGAGCCCCGGCAGCATCCGCAGCGCCGTACCCCGCACCCGTGCCAGAGCCCCGGGGCCAGGAGCCCACAGCCCCACGACCGCCAGCACCAACTGGGTCGCGAGCACCACGAGGCTGACCGACCAGTGCGGCGACAACACCCCTGCCGGCACGGCGAGCAGCGCGCCACCGAGCAATGCGAGCGGCCCGCAGCGGGCGACGAGGGGGATTCCGGGTGAGGGCACCTCGGGCGCCTGGGAAGGCGGCGACAGGTGATGGACGACCGTGGCCCGGTCGACGACGTGGGCGTCGTGCGTGGCGGCCACGACCGCCCCACCGGCGGCACGGTAGGCCGCGACGAGCCCCACGAGCGCGGCCCACGTCCGGCGGTCCTGCCCGACGGTCGGCTCGTCGGCCAGGAGAACAGCAGGCCCGTGGTGCAGCGCGGCCGCGACGGCCAGGCGGCGCTGCTCCCCGCCGGACAGGTGGCGCGGATCAGCCCGTTCGAGGTGCTCCAGCCCCAGGGCTGCCAGCAGGGCCTGCGCCCGGTCGGTGCCGATCTCGACGTTGTGGCTCCTACCCTCACGCAGGGCTCGGGAGGTGGCCAGCACCTCGTCGAGCACCGTCCCCGCGACGATCGTCGAGCTCGACCACTGCGGCACCCAGGCAACCGTTCGCGCCAGGTCGGGCGCGTCCAGTTCACCGGGAGAGGTGGGCGGGCCGGCATCCGGCGGGGTGACGCGCACGGCATCCGGTGTCGTGGGGGTGAGGAACCCGGCGAGGGCGTGCAGCACCGTCGACTTGCCCGAGCCGCTCGGCCCGACGAGGGCCGTGAGACTGCCGGGGGCCGCCTCCAGCCCAGCAGTCAGCTCGGCGGCGCGACGGGTGCGACGGCCGCCGTCGAGCAGGCGCGTGGTGCGCTCGACGACGAGTGGGGCGGCCATGAGGGCCGGGGCGGTGCGAGCGGTCCGCGGTGTGACGAGCGCGGGGTCGACGGCCACCGGCTCGGGCGGGCCCTCCCCCGGCACCCACACGCCCATCGCGAGCAACCGCTCCCGCTCGGCCTCCAAGGTGGCGCGCACCGGGCCGTCCGCGACGACCCGACCGTCGTCGGACAGGACGACGAGCCGCT
>NZ_DAORSO010000400.1:0-1172 GCF_035443565.1 Ornithinibacter sp.
ACCGGGCGCGATCCGAAGTACTGCGTTCTCAGCCGAGGAGGCGGTGGCGCTGGCGGCCTTCCGCGTCGAAGTTCGCCGGGTCGAGCCACGTGTCGAGCCGCTCACGCACCGCCGGCCACTCGCCGTCGAGCAGCGAGAACCAGGCCGTGTCCCGGTTCCGCCCCTTGGTGACCATCGCCTGCCGAAAGACCCCTTCGAAGGTGTACCCCAGCCGCTGCGCAGCCCGCCGCGACCCCGCGTTGAGCGCATCGCACTTCCACTCCAACCGGCGGTAGACGAGGCCGTCGAAAAGGTGCCCCATGAGCAGCCGCTGAGCCTCGGTCGACGCCACCGTCCGCATCAGCGGTGCACCGAAGTTCACCCCACCGATCTCGATCGACCCGTTCGCCGGGTCGATCCGCATCAACGACATGACCCCCGCCGCACGCCCGTCGACCAGCACCGCGAACGTCAACCACCCCGGCGTGGCGACCATCGAATCGACAAGGGCCCCAACGGCATCCACGCCGTCAGGCCGCTCCATCGACAGGTACGTCCAGTGCGCGTCATCCGTGCCGGCCCACGCCTCGACCAAACCACCCACGTGAGCACTCGACAACGGCTCGAGCACGCAGGTGCGCCCCGTCAGCACCACCCCCGCCGGCACCGGCCGCGGCGTCCACCCCGGCACCGGCGCACCGACAGGCTGCGCCTGGACACCAGAACCACCAGCAACACCAGGGCTCACGAGCCGAGAGCCCCGGTCGGCAGGTCGAACCACAGCAGGTGCTCGAAGTCGTCGGACAGCCCCGACGCGTGCGACGCCAGGTCAGGCGGGGTCGCCGCCGCCAGGATCGCCGCCCCGTCGGCGAGGTGCTGCGCGAGCAGCTCCTCGCCGCCGCGGTTGTCCGAGCGCGGCACCCGCATCGACCCGTCCTCACCGTACGAGATGGCCCCCAGCCGGATCGGCGGCTCGACGACCCCGTCCCGGTGCCGCCACATCCCGGTGAGTGGGTCGAAGACGTAGTCACCGAGCAACCGCCAGCCGTCGCGCGCGACGAGGCGAACGGCATCCACGACGTAGTCCGCGACGGTGTCGGAGATGAAGTAGTTGAAGTTCACCCGCACCCAGCCGGGTTTGATGCCCTCGCAGCCGCCGGTGATCTCGCGCTCGAACTCGTGCGAGCGCTCGA
>NZ_DAORSO010000401.1:0-1170 GCF_035443565.1 Ornithinibacter sp.
ATCTGGTTGACCCGGAAGTGCTTGCCCACGTCGCGCAGGAAGTCCAGCGCCGACAGCGGCGCGGTCCAGTCGAGGTTGTTGACGAACACGGCCGGGTTCTCACCGTCAGAGGCGAGGAACGGCTCCACCTGTCGGCGGATGTTGGCCACCCACTGCGCGGTCTGCTCCTTGGTCTTCAGCACTCGCTCTGCGCTGGGCCGCGGGTCACCGATGAGTCCGGTGGACCCGCCCACGAGGCAGATCACCCGGTGACCGGCTCGCTGCAGGTGCCGCAGCACGATCAGCTGGACGAGGTTGCCGAAGTGCAGCGATGGCGCGGTGGGGTCGAAGCCGCAATACGCCGTGATCGGCCCGTCGGCGAGTGCCGTGCGCAGCGCGGACTCGTCGGTGGACTGCGCCACCAGCCCTCGCCACTGCAGCTCGTCGAGGATGTCGCTCACGGTGCTTCCCTTCTCCACGTCCGCGCCTCGACCGGATGCCGGGCGCCCGCCACAGCCTGCCACGGCCCCGGCCATCCCACTGGCGCACGTCCGCGCGCGATGCGGATGCCGGTGGCGGACGGCATCCGGCACACTGTCGGCCGTGATCGACAACGCGGCCTCGACGGATCCCCTCACGACGTTCATCGCCGGCCTGCCCAAGGCCGAGCTGCACGTGCACCACGTGGGGTCGGCCTCACCGCGCATCGTCGCCGACCTCGCCGCTCGCCACCCGGACAGCCCCGTGCCTCAGGACCCGGACGAGCTGGAGCGCTTCTTCACCTTCACCGACTTCGCGCACTTCATCGACGTGTACCTCGCGACCGTGGGGCTGCTGCGCACCGACGAGGACGTGCGCATGCTCACCTACGAGGTGGCCCGCGATCTCGCGGCCCAGCAGGTGCGCTACGCCGAGCTGACGATGACGCCGTACACGTCGGTGGTCCGCGGCATCCCGATCGAGGCGTACACCGAGGCCATCGAGGACGCACGCATTGCCGCCGAACGTGACCACGGCGTCGTCCTGCGCTGGATCTACGACATCCCGGGTGAGTCCGGCCTCGATTCGGCCGACGCCACGTTGACCTACGCCCTGGACCACCGGCCGGAGGCGCTCGTCGGCTTCGGCCTCGGCGGGCCCGAGATCGGCGTGCCACGACCGCAGTTCGCGCCGCACTTCGCCGCCGCGCGG
>NZ_DAORSO010000402.1:0-1169 GCF_035443565.1 Ornithinibacter sp.
TCGACACGACCACGGGCATGTCGCCGCCACCGATGGAGGCGACGAGGTGCCAGCCGAGCGCGAGGGCGACGGCGGTGATGAGCACCAGCACGGCCCTGCGGGCCATGGTCTCGTCGGCCGGCATCACCACGTAGACCACGGTGAGCACGAAGAACGCCGCGATCGCGCCCAGGTTGATCCAGTTGCGCCCGGGCAGCATCAGCGGGGCCGACTTGATCCGCGCCGACAACTTGAGGAACGCGACGATCGACCCCGTGAAGGTCACCGCGCCGATGAAGACCCCGATCGCGACCTCGACGTCGTGGATCACCGGGTAGGGAGTGTCCTCGACGGAGGAGTTCCAGCCCACTAGCACGGCCGCGAGCCCGACAAAGCTGTGCAGCATCGCGATGAGCTCGGGCATGCCGGTCATCTCGACCTTCTTGGCCCGGTCGAGCCCGATCACCGCGCCGATGCCCATTGCTGCGAGGATCAGCGCCAGGCCGAACCCGCCCGATCCCTCGGTGCTGACCTCGACACGACCCGCGGACACCGACGTTCCGGCAGTGGCCGCCAGGATCGTGGCGACGAGGGCGATGGTCATGCCGATGATGCCGAAGCGGTTTCCTGCCCGCGCGGTCTCGTGCCGGGACAGGCCTGCGAGGGCGAGGATGAAGGACAGGCCAGCGACGATGTACGCGCCCTGGACGAGTGTCACCGGAAGGCTCATCGCGCCGGCTCCTCTCGCTTGAACATCTCGAGCATTCGCGCCGTCACCCGGAACCCGCCGAAGACGTTGATGCTCGCCACGAGGATGGCGACGAACGCGAGCACCGAGACCACAGCACTGGAATGACCGATCTGCAGGACCGCCCCGACCACGATGATGCCGCTGATCGCGTTCGTCACGGACATCAGCGGGGTGTGCAGGGCGTGGTGGACGTTCCCGATGACGTAGAACCCGATGACGACCGAGAGCATGAACACCATGAAGTGGCCGAGGAACGGCTGGGGCGCCACCGACGCGACGAGCAGGAAGAACGCCGCGCCGACGCCCATGAGACCGAGGCGCCGGTTCGCGCTCATCGGCTCCTTGACCGCCTTGACAGGCGCGGCCGTGGCCGGCACGACGTCGGTGGATGCCGGGGCCGCCGACACCTGCACCGGCGGCGGGGGCCACAACACCTCCC
>NZ_DAORSO010000403.1:0-1168 GCF_035443565.1 Ornithinibacter sp.
GGCGAGACGTGGCTCTTGTCGGCGTAGTACTCCATCGACCACACGTCGTCGTCGGTCGGGGCGATGTTCCAGTCGCCGCACAGCGCCACCGGGGTGCCGTCGGCCGCCCACCCCGTGGCCTGGTCGCGCAACCGGTCGAGCCACGTGAGCTTGTAGGCCATGTGCGGGTCCTCGAGGGCGCGACCATTGGGCACGTAGAGCGACCACATCCGGATGCCGCCACACGTCGCCCCGATCGCGCGGGCTTCCGCGGTGGCTGGCTCCCCCCAGCCGGGCGCGCCGTCGAAGCCGACCTGCACGTCGTCGAGGCCGACCCGTGAGGCGATGGCGACCCCGTTCCACTGGCTCACCCCGTGGTGGGCGACCTCGTACCCGAGCGCCCGGAACCGGTCGTACGGGAACTGCTCGTCCTTGGCCTTGCTCTCCTGGATGGCCAGGACGTCGACCTGCGAGCGGGCCAACCAGGCCTCGACGCGGTCGATGCGGGAGCGGATCGAGTTGACGTTCCAGGTGGCGATGCGCACGCCGTCACCCTACGCAACGTCGGGGCTCACCTGCCCGGCCGGCTACGCGAGGATGCGGGCCTTCTGCGTCTCGAACTCGGCGTCCGTCAGCACACCCGAGGCGCGCAGCTGCCCGAGCCGCTCCAGCTGCTGGAGCATCTCCTCCGTGCCCGAGGCCTGCGACAGGGCCGGTGGGGCTGGTGGGGCGGCCACCGGGGACGGGGCAGCGGCGTGGACCGGCGCGTGCGCGGGAGCAGAGGCTGCGGCAGCGGCACCCTGTGCTGCCCATCGCTGGCTCTGGCGACGCTGCACCTTGCCGTGCACGTGGCTGGCCACGGCGACCTTGGCGGCGGTCTTCAACAGGCCCATCGGGAACTCCTTGGCGTGACGGGTGGGGTGGCTCAGGGGGTGACGGCGTCGTCGTCGAGGGCGTGCTCCAGCTCGACGGGGTCGACCGCGCCCTCGGCCACGAGCCTGGCTCCGGATGCCGCCCACGCCCCGAGAACGGGCTGCAGGGTGAGGTCCTCGTAGACGAGGACGGCCATGATGGCGTCGCCCTCGATGGAGCCGCCCACGAGCTCGAGGTCGTCGCGGTCGAGCAGGCCGGCATCAGCCCCGGCGAAGGCGGAGAGGTCGGTGCCGAGGTCGAGGGACGCAGCGGGCAC
>NZ_DAORSO010000404.1:0-1167 GCF_035443565.1 Ornithinibacter sp.
TCCCGGGGCGTGCTGACCCCGGTCGAGGCGCCCCGGGCGGTGGTGCGGGCGGCCGTCGCGTCGGTGCGCGTGGCCGGTGAGGGGCACGACGCCGACCGGGACCCGGCGGTCGCCGCCGCCCACCTGCCGAGCCTGGCGTGGCGCACGGCGAAGGAGGCGCTGGCGCACGGCCCGGTGCTGGTGCAGGTCCCGCGGCGGGGCTACCTGCCGTCCCTGTCGTGCCAGACCTGCCGTCGACCGGCCCGGTGCTCGGCATGCGCCGGGCCGCTGGCGCTGGCAGGACCGCAGGGGCCGACGTCGTGCCGCTGGTGCGGCCGGGTCGAGACGGCGTTCACCTGCCCGGCCTGCGGCGGGCACGCACTGCGCTCCGCTGTCGTCGGCGCCCGTCGCACGGCGGAGGAGCTGGGGCGGGCGTTCCCCGGTGTGCCCGTCGAACGCTCCGGGGCCGGCACGGTGCTCGACGTCGTCAAGGCGGGTCCCCGGCTCGTGGTCTCGACCCCGGGTGCCGAGCCCGTGGCACCTGAGGGCTACGCCGCTGCCCTGCTCCTCGACGCCTGGGCACTGCTCGACCGACCGACGCTGCTCGCCGGGGAGGAGGCCCTGCGCCGGTGGCTCGCGGCAGCAGCACTCGTGCGGCCGGCATCGGGTGGGGGGCGGATCGTGCTCGCGGGGGCACCGACCGAGGTGTCCGTGCCCGCCGTCGAGGCGTTGGTGAGGTGGGACCCAGTCTGGTTCGCCGAGCGCGAGCTCACCGAGCGGCGCGAGCTGTCGCTGCCACCCGCGGCCCGCCTGGCCACCCTCACCGGCCCGCGCGCCGCGCTGGAGCGGGCGGTCGCGGAGGTGGGGCTCCCGGCATCCGCCGCGGTGCTCGGGCCGTTGCCGCACGCGGGCGCCGTCGGCAGCGCCGGGCCCGCGGGCCCGGCACCTCAGGAGCGCTGGCGAACGATCATCACCGTCCCCCGGCCCGACGGCCCCGACCTCACCCGCGAACTCGCGGCGATGCGAGCCCGGGCATCAGCCCGCAAGGACCCCGACACCATCACCGTGCGCGTCGACCCACCCGACCCCACGACGTGACCGGGCTCAGCACGCCGCAGCCCGAGATGATGACGGCCTAGACTCCCCGGCGTGAGTGTCACCCCCATCCGGCTGTTCGGCGACCCGGTC
>NZ_DAORSO010000405.1:0-1158 GCF_035443565.1 Ornithinibacter sp.
CGGATGCCGGTCAGGCGGCGGTGACGGGGGCGACGTCACCAGCATCGCGCGCCATCACGTCACCTGTGGCCCCCTGCGCAACGGCGGCCCGCCCGACCACGAACACGTAGGCGAAGAAGAGCGCCTCGGCGACCACCCCGATGAGGATCCGCGCCCAGGTGGGCAACCCCGAGGGCGTGACGAAACCCTCGATGGCACCGCTCACGAACAGCACGACGACGAGCCCGAGCGAGATCGCGATGGCCGTACGCCCCTCCTTCGCGAAGGAGGCGAGCCGGCTCATCGGGCCGGGATCGACCCATGACCAGAACAGCCGCAACCCGACCCCGGCCGCCACGAACACAGCCGTCAGCTCGAGCAGCCCGTGCGGCAGGATCAGGCCGAAGAACAGGGCACCGCGGTCGTTGCTGATCATCAGGGCGGCAGCCACCCCGACAGAGACGACGTTCGAGCCCAGCACGTAGAGCACGGGCAGCCCGAGCACCCCGAGCGCGATGCACAGTGCCGCGACCCGGGCGTTGTTGAACCACACGAGGGTGCCGAACTCGGCGTGCGGGTACTCGGAGTAGTAGTTCTCGAAGTCGGTGCCGACGTACGCCTCGATCTCCGCAGGCGTCAGCTGATTGCTCCACACCTGCGGGTTGTCGATGGCCCACCACGCCACGAACGCGGCCAGGGCGACGCTTGCCAGGGTCGTCGTGAGCCACCACCAGCGCGTGCGGTACAGCGCAGCCGGGAACGTGTGGGTGAAGAACGCCAGCAGGTCCGACCACGTCGAGGTGCGTGCGCCGGCCGAGGCGACCCGGGCCCGGGCCAGCACCGAGGACAGGTAGCTGACGACCGAGGGGTCGGGGCTGGCGGACCGCACGACCGACAGGTGGGTCGACACCCGCTGGTAGAGGTCGAGCAGCTCATCGGCCTCGGCCCCGCTGAGACGCCGGCGGCCGGACAGCTCCTCGAGGCGCTTCCACTGGGGCTGGTGCACCATGAGGTAGGCGTCGAGATCCACCCGTGAAGACTAACCGCCGGGGCCCGGGGCCGCCGGTCGGGTTAGCATCGGCAGGTGAGTGATCCGGGGGGCTACCGCAGCTACGCCGGGGACGACATGATCACCGGCGAAGGCGTGGCCGTCGAGGTGCCGGTCGCGAGCGTCGCCGC
>NZ_DAORSO010000406.1:0-1154 GCF_035443565.1 Ornithinibacter sp.
GCACCCCGATCGTGGAGTCGAGCAACTCGTTGAAGTAGCCGCTCCAGCCGACCGCGACGGCCGCCGTCGCCACGCCGTACTCCAGGAGCACGCAGCCGGCGATGATGACCGCGACGAGCTCTCCCATCGCGTGGTACGCGTACGAGTACGTCGACCCGCTGACCGGGATGGCGCTGGCGAGCTCGGCGTAGCACAGCGCCGACAAGCCCGCCGCGAGGCCAGCGATGAGGAAGCTGACGATCACCGCCGGTCCTGCCTCGGGCACCGACTCGCTGAGGACGAAGAAGATGCCGGTGCCGACCGTGGCGCCGACGCCGAACATCATCAGCTGGAACGTCGTGAGGTTGCGAGCGAGCTCTTCCCCCTCGTGGTGGTGCTGGCGGAAGACGATCGGCTTGCGCCGCTTGAGCTGTTCGCCCAGTGACATCGACATCGGGTGGTTCCTCCCTCGAGCCCAACACGCCCCATGGCGTCGGCGCTCAACGTAGTGAGTTACCGGCCAGTTCGCGAGGGGGAGACCAGAACTCCTACAGTGGGCGCCATGCCGACCGCCCTCGTGCGCCGTCCGGGCCCCCGCCTCGCCGACGGCATCGTCACCCACATCGACCGTTCACCCATCGACCTCGACCTCGCGATCGAGCAGTGGACGGCCTACTGCGCGGCACTCGCCGCAGCCGGCTGGGACGTCGTCGAGGTCGAACCCGCCGACGACTGCCCGGATGCCGTGTTCATCGAGGATGCCGTCGTCGTCCACGGCGACCTCGCCGTCATCACCCGCCCGGGGGCCCTCGAGCGGCGCGGGGAGACCGCCGGGGCGGAGCGGGCCGTGCGCGACCTCGGCCTGCGGGTCGTGCGGATCGAGGAGCCGGGCACCCTCGACGGGGGTGACGTCTTGCGCGCCGGCGACACCGCCTACGTCGGGCTCGGTGGGCGAACCAACGGCATCGGCATCCAGCAACTGGCCACCCACCTCAAGGAGTTCGGGGTGCGCGTCCAGGCCGTCCCGGTCACCCGAGCCCTGCACCTGAAGTCGGCCGTCACGGCGCTGCCCGACGGCACCGTCATCGGTTGGGGGCCGGTCGTCGACGACAAGGAGGCCTTCCCCGTCTACGAGGACGTGCCCGAGGAGGGTGGTGCCCACGTCATCGTCGTCG
>NZ_DAORSO010000407.1:0-1149 GCF_035443565.1 Ornithinibacter sp.
GACCGGTTCCACGTCTCGCCGAGCCTGCGACGGCTCGTGGAGTCCGGCAAGCGTGGGTACTACCTCATGGAGGGTGGCCGCCCGGTACCCGACCCGGAGGTGCTCGCCATGGCCGAGCAGCCGGAGAACCCGGTGGAACTGAGCGTCGAGGAGGCCCGTGAGCGCATCCTCGGGGTGCTGGCCACGGAGGTCGGCCTCATGCTGTCGGAGGGCGTCGTCGCCGCGCCGATGGACATCGACCTGGCGATGATCACCGGCGCCGGGTTCCAGTTCTGGAACGGCGGGCTCTGCCCGTTGCTCGACCGCGAGGGCGTCTCCGAGCGGGTGCTCGGTCGGCGGCTGCTGCCGGCCGGGGTGGCGAGCGTCCCCGCCTGATCCGAAGGCATCACACGGAGCGGCCGCAGCAGAGGTTCGATGCTGCGGCCGCTCGGCTTCCGAACACCACGCCCCGCATGGGTGGCGATATCTCACATATGATCTACGATGGACTGGTGACCGTCACCTCACCATCTGACACGTACCTCACCCGGATCGGCACCCTCATCCGGGACGCACGCCGCCATCAGGGCCTGACCCAGAGTGAGCTCGCCGACCTGCTCGGCACGAGCCAGAGCGCAGTCGCGCGCATCGAACAGGGCAAGCAGAACCTGTCCTTGGAGATGCTCGCGCGCGTCGGCGAGAAGCTCGACAGCGAGTTCGTCTCCCTGGGCCACAGCGGCCCCCAGCACCTGCGGATCGTCGGCGGCCAGAAGCTGTCCGGCTCGATCCCGGTCAAGACGAGCAAGAACGCCGCCGTCGCCCTCCTGTGCGCCAGCCTGCTCAACAAGGGGCGCACCACGCTGCGCAGCCTCGCCCGCATCGAGGAGGTCAACCGGATCATCGAGGTGCTGACCTCGATCGGGGTCAAGGTGCGGTGGCTGCCCGGCAGCAACGACCTGGAGATCATCCCGCCGGCGCGCATCGACCTCGACAGCATCGACGTCGACGCCGCGCGCCGCACCCGCACCGTCATCATGTTCTTCGGCCCTCTCCTGCACGAGCTCGGCAGCTTCCAACTGCCGTATGCCGGAGGGTGTGACCTCGGGACCCGCACGATCGAGCCCCACCTGTCCGCTCTCAAGCCCTTCGGGCTCGACGTGGCGGCCACCC
>NZ_DAORSO010000408.1:0-1143 GCF_035443565.1 Ornithinibacter sp.
CCACCGCCCCGGCGCGTTCAGTGTCTTGTGGGGCGAGTTGGGGGCGTAGGGCTGCGCGCAGGGCGTTGACGCCCCGCGCCTGCAGATCGTCATTGAAGTCGCCTCGCTGCGGCGACAGGGCCAGCACTTCGATGCCAACCGCTGTCGCGCGCGCACTCAGCGTGGCAAAAGCCTTGTCGCCCGCCGCATCCGCATCGCGGGCGATGTAGAGCCTGTGCAGCGTCGGCGGCAGCAAGAGGGCGGCGAGGTGGCCCGCCGACAAGGCCGCCACGATGGGCAGACCGGGTAGCGCCGCGCCGACGGACAGCATCGTCTCGATGCCTTCGCCCGCGACAAGAACCTCGCGGGCCGTACCAAAGCGCACGCCGTGGCCAAGAAGATTGCCCATGGCGCGGCGCGGCCGATCCACCAGGGCCTTGCCGGTGCCATCCGGCGCAAGCCAGGTCCGGTGCGCCCCCGTGATATTGCCCGCAAGATCGGTCACCACGGCGATCATCGCCGGGCGCCCTTGAGCCCGAGCACCGTCATCGGGCTGAAAGAAGCAGCGCGGATGATACCGCAGGGCATCGGAGTCCCTGATGGGCGTGATGCCGCGATGCATCAGATAGGTCTCGGCGAGGGTCCGGCGAATTGGCTGCGCCATGGCGATAAGCCGTCGCGCCGCCTCCGGCGAGCCGGGGCGAACATCGGCCCGTTTGCCGACGTCCGGTTGGGTCGCCTCGATCCGGGGCAGGCTCAGGAAGCGGCGTGCCTCATCGAGCACGTCGCGGAACGCGATCAGCCCGCAACTCTTTCTGATGACATCCAGCAAGTCGCCATGTTCGGCCGAGGCGGCATCGGTCCAGCGGCCCGCCGCCCCGGGGCCAGTGTCCGGCCCCTTGAGACGCACGAACATCGAGCCCCCGGGCGCGTTGCGCACGTCGCCAACCAGCCAATACTGACCCTGGCGCCGCCCGTTCGAAAGGTAGTGCCGGCAGACCGCCTCGGCATCACGCGCAAGGCGGCTCGACAGGTCCGCTGCACCGTGGGGCATCATGATATCCCCCATCTGGCGCAGACATTATGTTGCGCCGACGGCAGCAACCCACAACAAACAAAGGGGAAATCAAAGCCCGGCAACATAACCCGCGCCGCAACATGTTC
>NZ_DAORSO010000409.1:0-1143 GCF_035443565.1 Ornithinibacter sp.
GGGGTGCTCACGGTTCCTCCTCGTGCAGGCCATCGAGGATGGCCATCGCCCGCTGGTACTCCCCGGCGAGCCAGTCGTTGGACAGGTGCAGGTACACCCGGGTGGTTTCGATCGAGGCATGCCCGGCCTGGGCCTGGATCGCCTCGAGCGCCATCCCGGCCTCACGCAGCCGGGTGAAGCAGGTGTGCCGCAGCTCGTGGCAGGACGCATGCGTCAGCCCGGCCCGGCCCCGGGCGCCGGCCATAACCTCATCGAGCCCGGCCGCGGTCAACGGCCGCCCACGGTTGGGTCCCTTCAGAACCACGAAGACGTGGTCGTCGATCGCCTCGGTAGGCCGCTCCCTGCCCAGGTAGGACGCGAGGGTGGTGAAGAAGACGTCGGCGACCGGGACGAGGCGTTGATGCCCGCCCTTGCCGTCCGCGACGAACACCCGCCGGTCCCCGACCTGCACGTGCTCGAACCGCAGCCCGAGGACCTCGCATCGGCGCAGCCCGCCGTGGACCATCAACGCAACCATCGCCCGGTCCCGGTCGGTACGCAGCGCCCCGGTCAAGGCGTTCACCTCGGCCGGGGCCAGCACGCGCGGCAGCTTGCGCGGTGCCCGCACCAGTGGCGCCCCACGCCGCCCGCCGTGGCCTCGCCCGTCAGGCCGGGCATGACGTGCACCCAGGCTGCGCGGGACGGGGTTGCGGTCACAGATCCCACGCAGGAACAGGTAGTCGAACAGCGAGGACACCGTGGCCAGCCGCCGCTTGATCGTCGCCGCGGCCAAGCCGGCCTCGCCATCGGCGAGGCGGATCACGTTGCCACCACGACGAGGCGAACGCTGGGCCTCAATGAAGGACAGCACGTCCGTGACGGTGACCTCCTGCGGCGCCTTGGGCACCATCGTGAAGAAGACCTTCAGGTCGAACACCTGCGCCGTCAGAGTGTTCGACCGCACCCGGGCCGCGGTGAACCGCAGGTACTCATCGACCAGCGGATGACCCAAGCTCGGCACGCTTCCCACCGGGCGCACCAGGCACGGCATGAATGACCCGAAATCAGACGTCGCAACCTCCTCGACGGATGTCTCAGCACGAGCCTCCACCCGCGGCTGGGAACCGCCCGGGACCAACGCGCCGATCACCTACATATCAAGCC
>NZ_DAORSO010000410.1:0-1132 GCF_035443565.1 Ornithinibacter sp.
TGTTGCGGCTCATGAGGTTGGTGTCACCCGGCGCCGTAGGTCGTGAGGGACGGGCAGGTCCCCGGCGGCAAAGATGGAAGTCGACCAAGACAACCGTCGCCGACACGAAGGACCTGCCCTGTGACCCACCGTAATGCTCCGCTGACCCCTCAAGGCCGTCTGCGGTTGGTGCTGCGCTGCCGCCATCGACCGATCGCCCACATCGCCGCCGAAGCAGGCGTCTCCCGCCAGTGCTTGGGCAAGTGGGTGGCCCGCTACCGCGAGCACGGCGAAGCCGGCCTTCACGATCGTTCGAGTGCACCAGCCCAGCGGCCCACCCAGACACCTGTTGCGGTGGTCGAGCAGATAGCGGTGATGCGGAAGAACAAGTGGTCAGCGCGCCGGATCGTGCGCGAACTCGCGGCCCAGGACATCCCCATCTCGGTGGCCACGGTGACTCGGTGGCTACACAAGCTCGGCCTCGCGCGCCTGGATCACCTCGACGTCGACGGCGAACCGCTGCGCAGGCCCGGCACCATCAAGGCCTGGTGGCCCGGGCACATGATCCACATCGATGTGAAGAAGGTCGGCCGCATCCCCGACGGCGGCGGCTGGCGCATCCACGGCATCAACTCCGACCAGGCCCGCGCCGCAGCCAGGGCCACCGCCAAGGCGAAGGCCAGCGGGACCCGGCCGGGCTACGTCTACCTGCACTCCGCAGTCGATGGGTTCTCCCGTCTGGCCTACACCGAGGCCCTCGAGGACGAGACCGCGAAGACCGCGATCGGGTTCCTCTTCCGTGCCCGCGTCTGGTTCGCCGCCCACGGCGTCACCCGCTTCACCCGGATCGTGACCGACAACGGCTCCTGCTATCGCGCCAAGGACTTCACCCGCGCGGTGTGCTCCTTCGCCGCGCGCCATCAGCGGACCAGGCCCTACACGCCCCGCCACAACGGCAAGGTGGAGCGATACCAGCGGATCCTGGCCAACGAACTGCTTTACGCCCGCCCCTGGCTCAGCGAAGACCACCGCCGCGACGCGATCGCGACCTGGAACCTGCACTACAACTACCATCGAACCCACAGCGCCGCCGGCGACCAGCCCCCGGCCTCACGCTTGCGGACCGGCGTCACCAACGTCATGAGCAACTACA
>NZ_DAORSO010000411.1:0-1132 GCF_035443565.1 Ornithinibacter sp.
CCCACCGCGCCCCAGGGGCTCCAGATCGACTCGTGCAGCCGGGTCGTGACGGTCTCGACAACGCTGTCGAGCGGGCGCATGTAGGAGGCCGGGTCTGCCACCTTGTTGTGCAGCCCGTTCGTCGCGGTGTTGCGCGTCAGGGTGGATGATCACCAGTGGCGGTCTTCGCGACAGGGCCGGTGAGGATGGGTGGTCTTCACCGTGACGCGGCGTCAGCGTGACGATGGTTTTGACCTGCGGTTTCAGCCTCTCCGACATTCGTGGCCGCGCCGGCGGGCGAGGGCTTGCGAAGCGGTCTGGGCTCGGGCAGGGTGCAACACCACTTGCCCCCTGCCGGTGACGGACCGCGGGGGCGACCATGAACGGGTGCAAGGAGCAACCAGCAGTGGTGATCGTGGCGGACCAGGACGCGGCCGGGCAGGAGCTGGCCTCCTCGTCGATGCGCTGTCCGTCCTGTTCGGGTGGGTCGCTGCGGCCCTGGGGTCACGCCCGCACCCGGGTGCTGCGCGGCCTGCACGGGGCCCGTCACACGCTGCGGCCGCGGCGGGCCCGGTGCCGGGACTGTGGCGCCACCCATGTGCTGCTGCCCTGCCACGCCCCACCACGGCGGGCCGACACCCTGCAGGTCGTGATGACGGGGCTGCTGGCCCATCAGGGCGGCGCCGGGGCCCGCACCATCGCCGCGGACCTGGGCGTGCCGGTCGACACGGTCCGGTCGTGGGTGCGCTCGGTGTCCGCGCACGCGCAGTGGCTGCGGGAGCGGGCGACCCGGTGGGCGTTCCGGATGGACCCCACCCACCCGCCGATGCAGCCCACCGGTAGCCCGCTCGGGGATGCGCTGGACGCGCTCGGACACGCCGCCGCGGCCACCGCGCGCCGGGTGCCACGCCCCCTCACGGCGTGGCAGCTGATCGGGCTCATCAGCGCCGGCTGCCTCCTGGCGCCGGTCGCGTCGACCCTCAGCGGCTGAGCACCAGCCGCTCCCTGGGTCGGCCCTGCCCTCAGGCCGGCGACACGATGACGACAGGCCACCCCAGGCGGACATCCACATGCTCACCGTCAGTGACGTTCAGGCCCTCATCGTCATCACCCTGGGCGACGCCTTCGTCCTCAACCGACGCGTCCGTCAACA
>NZ_DAORSO010000412.1:0-1131 GCF_035443565.1 Ornithinibacter sp.
CCCAAATTGCTCCGAGTCCTCTCAGCTCTGGATGTGGCCCAAGGTCCTGACGACCTGGCAATCCCGTCGTTCCGGACCCATCGGCTCAAAGGCGACCTGGCCGGGCACTACTCGATCTGGGTCAACGGGAACTGGCGGATCACCTTCCGGTTCATCGAATCGGACGTCGAACTCGTTGACTATCAGGACTACCACTGAGCAGGAAGGAGATGAACATGATGAAGAACCCAGTCCACCCCGGCGAGATCCTGCGCGAGGACGTTCTGGCCGAGCTCGGCCTCAGCGTCAGCGAGGCCGCGTCACGGCTGGGCATCTCGCGCGTGACGTTGAGCCGCGTGCTGCATGGTCACGCGCGGATCAGCCCCAACCTCGCCGTCAGGCTCGAAGGTGCCGGCGTGGGGACGGCACGCGCTTGGCTGGCGATGCAGTCCGCCCACGACCTGGCCGCGGAGCGTGCAGCCGGCACCCCGACGGTCCGCCGGCTCCAGCCTGTCGCGTAGGCGTGGAACCCACCGCCGACGGGGGCTCGGCCGACGGTGGCGGGCAAAGCCAAGGTGCTAGCATTGCTGTCAGGAGGTGCATGATGGCAACCCTGACCATTCGGCAGTTGGACGAGCGAACGCACGCGCGGTTGCGCGGGCGCGCAGCCGAGCATGGCCGCTCGGTGGAGGCAGAGGTTCGAGCGATCCTCGACGCCGCTGTCGACCTTCCCGAGCACAACCTGCTCCTTGCCCTTCACGAGACCATGTCTCAGGCTGGCGGGGTCGACCTCGAGGTGCCGTCGCGCACGGATCAGCCCCGCTCGGTCCATCTCTCGTGATCATCGCTGACACCAACGTGGTGTCGGAGTTCATGAGGGAGACCCCCGATGTGGCAGTGCTCGCCTGGGCTCAGGTCATCGACCCGGCAGAACTGACCATCAGCGTCGTCACGGTCGAGGAGGTCGAACGCGGACTGGGGCGGATGCCAGCGGGCCGGCGCCGGCGGGAACTGGAGAAGCGATGGGCAACGCTCGTGGGGGCTTTCGCGGCATCCATCGCGGTCTACGACCTGCTCGCGGCACGCGAGACAGCCGGCATCCTCGTCTCGGCTGAGGCCTCGGGACGACCGATGTCCTTGGCCGATGCGCAG
>NZ_DAORSO010000413.1:0-1130 GCF_035443565.1 Ornithinibacter sp.
CTCGGTATCGTGAGTCGTTGGGTTTCGCGACCCACGCTCACCGCGGAGGTGGTGCGTGCGAGGACATGGTGTCTCGGTGTTGGCGGTCGCGGTGATGGCCCTCACGGGCTGCTCCGCCTCCTCGCCCACACGCGAAGAGCTGGCCGTTGACGTCCTGCCCGCGGTCGAGAAGTACCTGGCCGAGATCGACCCGGAGGGCCAGGTTCGCGCGGTGCTCGTGCACCACGGCGGTGAGCCGGTCGTCGAGCACTACGTGGACTCCGCCGCCGAGGACTACTGGGACACGAGGTCGGTCACCAAGTCCGTCGTGAGCACCCTGATCGGGATCGCGATCGACGAAGGGCACATCGAGGACGTCCAGCAGACCCTCGGTGAGCTGCTCCCGTCGCGCGTGGCCGAGATGAGCGATGAGACCGCCGCCTGACGCTGCACCAGGTGCTGACGCACACCGCGGGGTTCGAACCGCAGAGGGCCGGAGACGAGTACTACCTTGCCGAGGACTAGGTCGGGCAGATTCTGGCCGACCGGAACGAGAACGCCTCTGCTGACGGCTCAGCCGACTACTCCAACGCGGGGTCACATCTGGTGTCGGCCGTCCTGGTCGAGGCGACGGGGATGCCGGTTCTCGAGTACGCCCGCCAGAAGCTGTTCGAGCCGCTGGGCATCCCGAGCGAACCGGCGTTCGAGCCAGCCGTGGACTTCACCGACGAGGCCGCGGCCAGCGCCCTCTACGAGGAGTACTGGGACGCCGGGTTCGCCTGGCCGGTGGACCCGCAGGGCGTGCACGAAGGCGCCTGCTGCCTGAAGCTGCGCACCCAGGACCTCGCCGCCATCGGCCAGCTGTACCTCGACGAGGGCGAGTGGGACGGTGAGCAGGTGGTGCCAGAGGAGTGGGTGGAGCAGGCGACGACGTCACACGTCGACATCAACGGCGCTGGCACCGTCGGGTACGGCTACCTGTGGTGGGTCACGGACGTCGCTGACGATCCCGGCTTCATGGCCTACGGCTTTGGTGGTCAGGCAATCCACGTCGTCCCCGGGCTCGACCTGGTCGTCGCGATCTCCACCGAGTTCGACGAGCGAGACCCTGGCCGGATGAGCACGACGTTCGGCGAGGAGTCGGCGACCGG
>NZ_DAORSO010000414.1:0-1129 GCF_035443565.1 Ornithinibacter sp.
CGGCAGCTCGACGCGCAGGAAGCCCACGACGTCGATGTCCGGACAGGCCTGGAGGCGGCGGCGCGCGGCATCCACGTCGGTCGCCGCGGTGAACACGAGGTCGTCGTCGGTGACGAGCACGAACTCGGTGTCGACGGCGTCAAGGGCGGCGTTGCGCCCGACCGACACCCCGGAGTTGAAGGGCATCGCGATGACCTCGACGAGCGGGTCGTCGAAGGACATCGGCGTCGGTGAGTCGTCGGCCACGACGATGCGCCCGTCGAACACCCGTCGCGCTGAGCGCACCAGCCGCCTCGCGACATCGGGACGCTTGAACGTCTTGACCGCCATCGTCACGGTCGCCGCAGACTCCGCGCGCTCCCCCGGGTCGAGCGGGTCGGCGGCGAGCCGGTCGGCACCCCTGACCGCGACGAGGGCACCGGCGGTCGCCACCCGGTAGGCCGCCCGCAGCGGTGCTCCCCCGCGACCGCCCATGGCCCGCTTGAGCTGCTTGAGCCGGTTGGCATCCATCAGCCGCCCTCGCCATGTGTCTGAAAACCGTCGGGATGACGACGATCTTCACACACACCGCCACTTCCCCCGCCAACGGCCGCGGGCGGCATCCGAATGACTTCGGATGCCGCCCGCGAGACCTTGCGCGAGATGAGGACTCAGCCCTCGGTGGACTCGCCACCCTCACGCGCACCGCGACCGCGGTTGCCACCACGGCGACGGTTGCGCGGACGACGCTCGCCACGCTCCTCGCCACCCTCGGCCGGTGCGGCCTCCTGCGCGTCCTCGGCGTCACCGGCAGCAGCCGGAGCGTCCTCGACAGGAGCAGCAGCCGGCGCGGCGGGGGCCTCGGCGGCCTCCTGGCCGGTCTCGCCCTCGGGCAGCACGGCCGCGAGGCTGAGCTTGCCGCGGGGGTCGATCTCCTTGAGCTCGACCTGGACCTTCTGGCCCACCGCGAGCACGTCGTCGACGTTGTCGATCCGCTTGCCACCGACGAGCTTGCGCACCTCGGAGATGTGCAGCAGGCCGTCCTTGCCCGGCAGGAGGGAGATGAACGCCCCGAAGGTCGTCGTCTTGACGACGGTGCCCAGGAAGCGCTCGCCGATCTCCGGCATCTGCGGGTTGGCGATGGCGTTGA
>NZ_DAORSO010000415.1:0-1129 GCF_035443565.1 Ornithinibacter sp.
CGGTCGGTGGGGCTCGGGCGCTGCGGCGCGGCGACATCGGGCGGATCGCCGTCGGCGGGCGTGCCGATCTGGCGGTGCTCGAAGCGCCCTCGTTCGAGCACCTCGCCTACCGACCGGGGATGCCGCTGGCCCGGGCCCTCGACCTCACCTGAACCCGGAGGTGCCGGCGTTCGTCATCCGGCCCGAGGTCATCTGGGCCCGAGGTCAGACCGCCTCGTCGCGGATGGCCTCGGGCAGGTGACCCGCCGAGGCCTCGTAGTACGCAGCGGCCTTGCGGGTGGTGAGGGTCTTCGCGGCGCCGACGGCCAGCCCGGTGAGCGCGGCGTAGAGGACCGCCTTGTTGATCGGTGCCTCGGGGCTCTTGGGGTTGACGTCGTCCTGCACGGCCCGTGACCAGATGAGGTCGACGACCTTGGTCGCGAGCACCCCTGCGAGCACGGCTCCCCCGGTGCCCATGATCTTCCAGGCGAGTGGCCCCATGCTGGTCGGTCCTTACGTCGGTGGTGTGGTGCGGTCGCCCGTCCGGCGAACCGCGTCCACTGTAACCGCCAGGGGCTACAGTGGAGGAGTTCAACGACAGGGGAGCGCTCCAGCGCTGAGAGTGCGGTCCGCCGCAGACCCTCGAACCTGATCCGGTTAGCACCGGTGTAGGGAGTCGGGAAATCTCAGGTGGTCCTCCAGCACACCGCGGCTCGTTCGCGGGGCGCTGGCGGCCACTTCCCCGAGGTACACACACCACACCTCGGGAGATGTTTCACATGGCCACACAGATCGAACCCACCACCCAGGAGCCGCGGTCCAGGACCGGTCGCTCCCTCACCGCGACCCGCCCACTCATGGGTTGGCGCACCGTCGACATCCTCACGATCGCCTTCCTCGGCGCGGCCCTCGGCGTCGCCTTCTGGGGCTGGGGCGTGTTCTACAACGGGCCGATCACCGCCCTGAAGATCGGCTACGCGCCGCTCATGGGCCTGTTCTCCGGGCCGTGGTTCCTCGCCGGCGTCGTCGGCGGCCTCGTCGTCCGTCGCCCGGGTGCTGCCCTGTTCTGCGAGGTCGTGGCCGCCCTGGTCTCCATGCTGCCGGGCACCGAGTGGGGAGCGACCGTGCTCATCTCGGGTGTCCTGCAGGG
>NZ_DAORSO010000416.1:0-1128 GCF_035443565.1 Ornithinibacter sp.
CCGGTGCCACCGACCCCACGGCCGCCCTTCCCGGCACGATCCGCGGTGACCTCGGTCGCGACTGGGGCGCCAAGGTCCAGAAGAACATCGTCCACGGCTCGGATTCGCCCGAGTCGGCCGCGCGCGAGATCGGCATCTGGTTCCCCGAGCTCTGATCCACCCGCCACGCCCGGATCACGGCGGATGCCGTGCCACGGCATCCGCCGTGATTTTCGTCGCCCGCGGCGGATAGGGTGAGTGCCATGGCTGACTTCGACGTCGTGGTGCTCGGTGCAGGTCCTGGTGGATACGTCGCGGCGATCCGCGCTTCCCAGCTCGGGAAGAAGGTCGCCGTCGTCGAGAAGAAGTACTGGGGCGGGGTGTGCCTCAACGTCGGCTGCATCCCGAGCAAGGCGCTGATCAAGAACGCCGAGCTGGCCCACGTGCTCACGCACGACAAGAAGAAGTACGGCATCGAGGGCGACGCCACGATGTCCTACGGACCCACCCACCAGCGCTCGCGCCAGGTCTCCGACGGCATCGTGCGGGGCGTGCACTTCCTCATGAAGAAGAACAAGATCGAGGAGATCGACGGCTGGGGCACCCTCACCGGCCCGTCCTCGATGGACGTCGCGCTCAACGACGGCTCGAGCCGTCAGCTGACCTTCGACCACCTCATCATCGCCACCGGTGCCACCACCCGGATGCTGCCCGGCGTCACCGTCTCGCAGAACGTCGTCACCTACGAGGAGCAGATCCTCGACCCCAACCTGCCCGGTTCGATGATCATCGCCGGGTCCGGGGCGATCGGCGTCGAGTTCGCCTACGTCATGAAGAACTTCGGGGTCGACGTGACGATCGTGGAGTTCCTCGACCGCATGGTGCCGACCGAGGACGCCGACATCTCCAAGGAGCTCGCCAAGCACTACAAGAAGCTCGGCGTGAAGGTCCTGCTCTCCACGAAGGTCGAAGCCGTCGAGGACACCGGCTCGGGGGTGCGGGTCACCGTCTCGCCGGCGGCCGGTGGTGAGCAGCAGGTGCTCGAGGCCGACAAGTTCATGTCGGCCATCGGGTTCGCCGCCCGCGTCGAGGGCTACGGCCTGGAGTCCACCGGCGTCGCCGTCACCGAGCGCGGCGTGATCGACATCG
>NZ_DAORSO010000417.1:0-1126 GCF_035443565.1 Ornithinibacter sp.
AAGATATGATTGCGGCGACGCACGGTTTTTGTTATAATTTCATCTGTTAAGTAACTGAAACCAATAATAAAAAAGGCATCGCCGCATGTTCATTCTACGCAATATCCTCTTCCCCCTCCAGCAGGAATTTAACCACCGTTGCAAAGGCGATGAACGAGGTGTCTGGTTTGTTTATACGCTCCTGGCTGTTATCACTCATTTCACTTCTTCACGCAGCGCCAACCTATTGCGATGCTTGCAGGTATTGTTCGGACTGTCGCTTAGTCAGCGCCGATTTTACATCTTCATGGCCTCATCAAAATTGCCTTGGTCACGCCTTTGGACGACGCTGTGGTCTCTGATACCCAACCCGACGACAAAAGGACGGCTATTGCTGGCCTTGGATGACAATATCAATCCCAAGACTGGTAAAAAGATTTTCGGCTGCGCGTCTTTCTTTGACCATGCTGCCAAAACCAACCAATCGAAATACCCCTGGTCACAAAATGTTGTGTCCATCGGTTTATTAAAAATTGTCAAAGGCCGCTGGACTTGCTTACCACTGGCGTTTCGTTTCTATCACATGGAAAAAACGATTGCGGCCAAGAAGGTTAGGGTTGAGGGCAAGATACCATCGTTTCAAACCAAGTTTGAGCAGGCCATTGAAATGCTGCTGGAAATTTCTGCCGCTTTTCCTGGCACCCCATTGCTGATCGTTACCGATAGCTGGTTTGGAAACGACGGCTTGCTTAAACCGATGCGCAAAACCGTTGGACAGCACTGTCATATGCTTTCCAGATTGCGCGTCAACACCACTTTGTTTGCGCTACCACCCGAACACCGGAAACATCAGCTCGGCCGATCCAGAAAGTATGGCGACAAGATGGGCAATGCCACAACACTGGCCAATGAATTCCATGAACGCGCTACCACTTATTCGGTTAACCTCTACGGCAAACAACGCGATGTTCTGGCCTTTGACAACATCATGATGTTGAAAACACTCAAGTGTGCCGTGCGCGTTGTTTGGATCTATCGAAGATCACAATGGGTCGCACTCTTTACCACCGACCTCGATCTCACCGTCGAGCAGATTATCGAATACTACGGCGCACGCTGGAAAATCGAAGCCGGTTTCAAAGAGATC
>NZ_DAORSO010000418.1:0-1120 GCF_035443565.1 Ornithinibacter sp.
GCCCCGAAGGTCAGGCGGCCGCCCCCGAGAAGGCGCCCTGGGCCGCGCTCGAGGAACCAGCCCCGGCTGGTGGGTGGGTGGCGCGCGATGACGCGTGACCGGCATCCGGGCAACGGCCAGACCGGCGGCATGGAGCAGCGGGTGTCGTTCGTGACGTTCGCCGTGCGAGACCTCGCCCGGTCGCGGGCCTTCACGTGGACGGGCTCGGCTGGGAGCCCGAGCTCGAGGTGCCCGGAGAGGTGCTGATGTTCATGGCCGGCGATCGCCTCGTGTTCTCGCTGTGGGACCGGGAGGCCTTCGAGGCGGAGGTGGGGGAGCCGGTGATCCAGGGCGACGGGGTGCCGCCGGTGAGTGTCGCGCACAACGTGGCGAGCCCGGGGCAGGTGCGCGCTGTGCTCGATCTCGCTCGGGATGCCGGGGCGCCCGTGAACGGCCCGCTGGCTCGCGAGTGGGGCGGGTACTCGGGGTGCTTCAGCGACCCCGACGGCTTCCGGTGGGAAGTGGCGTGGAACCCCGGCCCGATCGGGCGACGCGTCGTGCCCGACACCGAGCCCGGCGACTCGGAGGAGTCGTGATGCCTCCGGCTGTCAGGGGCACCGAGCGGCTCGTGCTGCGGCAGTGGCGGGAGTCGGACCTCGAACCGTTCGCCCGGCTCAACGCCGACCCCGAGGTCATGCGCTACTTCCCGGCGCCGCTGAGCCGCGAGCAGTCCGATGCCATGGTCGACCGGCTGAGCGGCCACATCGAGGCGGAGGGCTGGGGGATGTGGGCCCTGGAACGGCGGGACACGGGGGAGTTCATCGGGTTCACCGGCCTGGGGGTGCCACGGCAGGTGTTGCCGTTCCAGCCGTGCGTGGAGGTCGGGTGGCGACTGGCGGCCACCGCGTGGGGCCACGGGTTCGCGACCGAGGCGGCGCGCGAGGCGCTGCGGGTGGGTTTCGACGAGCTCGGCCTCACCGAGATCGTCTCGTTCACGGCCGTGCCGAACATGCGGTCACGGGCGGTGATGGAGCGGTTGGGGATGGTGCGGGACGCGGCCGAGGACTTCGACCACCCCGCGGTGGACGTGGGGCACCCGGTGCGCCGCCACGTCCTCTATCGAACGGTCAGGCCGTGAACG
>NZ_DAORSO010000419.1:0-1118 GCF_035443565.1 Ornithinibacter sp.
GGCTGCGCACGGTCAGCATCGACGACCCGCTCCAGCGGCTCGAGGCGCTCCAGGGAGCCCCCGAGATCAGCGCGGAGGTGCTGCTGGCCCGGGCCAGGGCCGGCCTCGAGGCAGCCCAGGGTGCGCGCGTGGACGATGCCGTGCAGACCCTGCTGGCCAACGATCCGTGGGACTGGCGGGCGGTGTGGATGTCGGGTCTGCTCGCGCTGGCCCGAGGTGACACCACGCAGGCGCAGAGCGCCTTCAACGCCGTCTACGGGCAGGTCCCCGGTGAGCTGGCTCCGAAACTGGCGCTGGCCTTCGCCTGCGAGAGCGGGGGAGAGGCCGATGTCGCCGAGTCGCTCTACACCGTGTGTGCCCGAACCGACGCCAACTACATCGCTCCCGCGGCCTTCGGCCTGGCGCGCATCCGCGCCGCGCGCGGTGACGTCGCAGGAGCCGTGCGCGCCCTCGACCTCGTCCCCGGCACGAGCAGGGCGTTCACCCGGGCTCGACGGCGCCGGGCCGGCCTGCTGGCCTCGTCCGGCGGCGGCCTGCCCTCCCTGGCCCAGGCGCTCGACAGCATCGACAACCTCACCATCGACCCGACGGACCGGTCACGCTTTCGGGTCGAGGTGTTCTCCGAGGCCCTGGAGCTGGTCCAGGGCGGGGGCGGAGACTCCACGATCCGCCTCGGTGGGCATCCGGCATCCGAGCCGGCGCTGCGCGACGGCCTCGAGTCGGCCCTGCGCGAACTCGCCGCGATCACCGACGACCGGGACACGAAGGTGACGCTCGTCGATCGGGCCAACGGCGTGCGGCGGTGGACCCTGCGATGACCGATGAGGCGACCCCCTGCCCGTCGTGTGGCAGCCACGTGAGCGCGGGCGAGCGGTTCTGCGAGGGCTGCGGCGCCGACCTGGGCACCCCCGCAAGCGCTGGCACACCTGCGACCGCTGGCACCCGTGCGGAGGCCGGCGTGGCAGCGGCGGCACCAGCGGGCGAGCCGCTGGAGGAGGTGCCGACGGCGGCGACGCCGGCCGCGGCAGCGGGAGCAGTGCCCGCGTGCCACTCCTGCGGTGGAGCGGTCGCCGACGACGGCTACTGCACCCAGTGCGGCACCGCTGCCGTCAAGCCGC
>NZ_DAORSO010000420.1:0-1118 GCF_035443565.1 Ornithinibacter sp.
ACGGCTCGGTCTCGGGCACGGCTCCCACCCAGGGGGTCCTCTCACGCGTGGTCACAGACGGCGGACGGCCAGTGCCGC
Organism: Ornithinibacter sp.; assembly: GCF_035443565.1. Taxonomy (NCBI): domain Bacteria; kingdom Bacillati; phylum Actinomycetota; class Actinomycetes; order Micrococcales; family Intrasporangiaceae; genus Ornithinibacter; species Ornithinibacter sp. The sequence goes on from NZ_DAORSO010000420.1 coordinate 79, forward strand.
CCGGTCGTCATCCTCCCCCGATCGGGCAGCGCTGCACACTTCGCGCGCGACGTCGCCCTGGCTCAGAAGCGTCGTCGTGGCGATGCCGAGCATGCGGTCGACGCCGTCGACGAGGTCGCGTCCTCGGGCCTCGACGATGCCGTCGGTGTAGAGCAGCAGGGTGTCACCGTGGCCGAGCCAGCCTCGCTGGCGCGGGAAGTGAGCGCCGGGGACCACACCGAGGAGTGGACCCCGACCACCGGCGATGACCTCCCAGCGGCCCTTGCCGAAGGTGAAGAGCGCCGCCGAGGGATGCCCTGCGTTGCCGATCGCGTACTCCCCCGTGCGCAGGTCGACCTCGAGGTGCACGGCCGTGGCGAAGCCCTCGACCCAGCCCTGTCGCGCGAGGTAGTCGTTGGCGGTGGCCAGGAACTGGTCCGAGGGCACCGCCCCGAGCAGGCCGCCGAAGGCTCCGGACAGCAGCAGCGAGCGGGTGCCGGCGCGGGTGCCCTTGCCGCTGACGTCGACGAGCACGATCTCCAGGCGATCACCCGAGGGCGATCGGTGGGCGACGAGGAAGTCGCCGGAGAAGTGCTCGCCGTGGGCCGAGCGGATGCACGACGACACCTGCCAGCCCGGGGGCAGGTCTGGCAGCTGGCCGCCGAGGGCGATGCGGTCGCGCAGCTCGGCGAACATCCGGTCGCCGCGAAAGCCTCGGGTCCCGATCCGCGCGCGCGACACCGACGCGATGAGCATGACGGCCATCACGGCGACGACCGAGACCGCCACGAACATCGAGCGGGTCAGCCCGACGCCGGAGTGGGGCACCCAGCCGGTCACGAGGACGAGCGCGATGCCATAGACCATCACCAGGGGACGGGGGCGCAGGACCACACCGGCGACGACGACCGTGGGGAAGAGGAACGAGATCGGCACGGCGTGCGGCCACCGCGCGATGGCGGCACCCAAGGCCAACAACCCCCCGACGAACGACACGAGAAGGGCGCGCTCGGAGACCGACCCGGCGCGTCGTGATCCGCCCAGCCATCGCATCGCGGGGT
>NZ_DAORSO010000421.1:0-1116 GCF_035443565.1 Ornithinibacter sp.
ATCGAAGGTGCGGCCGCTGCCGCGACGCAGCGCCCGGAAGGTCTGGGCCAGACAGACCACCCGCCGGCCGCGAGCCAGCAGGTCCGGCGCGAGGACGAGGTAGCCCATCGCCGCGAGTCGATCAGCGTGCCCGCGCATCTGGTCGTCGAGACCGAACACCTCGTGGACGAGGACGAGCGCGGGCCACGGCCCCTCCCCCGACGGAACCGCCCGGTGGACCGGGAGGTCGCCGACGGCCGTCATGCCTGCCGATGGCGCGGTCATGACCGCGGGGCGCCGACGACGAGCGACGCGGAACCGGAGAACGAGACCAAGGACATCGACATGGCCCTGATCCTGCCGGACGACATCGGGCCCCGGCCCAGAAACGGCGTGTCCGGCGGTTGCACGCAGGAACTGTCTGAGAGATCTCATGCGGGGCGCGGGGGCGCTGCGCGGGCCTGCAACGGCCCGTGGTCACGGGTCGAGATCGTCTGAACCTCGCTGCAGATGCATTCCTGTACGCAGCGATGGTCTTCCTCGCCGCGGTGGGAGTCCAGGAGGGCCTTGCGCTCCTGTTCTCCGGCGGCGACCTGGCCGGCTGGACGCCACCCGTCTGGCTCGAGGTGGTCGGCGCGCTCGGGATGCCGCTCGCGCTCATCGGCGGACCGCTCCTCGCGTGGCGGGTCCACGGCCGGCATCTTCAGTGGCGAGACCTCGTCGCGGCAGTTGTCGGAGCCCTGCTCGGCAGTGCCGTGTTCGGGGTCGTGATGCTCGTCCTCGTCCCGCTGACCCGCCTGGTCCAGGGCCCCGCCATGGACGAGCAAGGTCCGTGGCTCGCCGGTGCCGTCGCTGCCCTGGCGGTCGTAGCGTTCCTCGCCAAGCCCGTCGCTGCGGCGGTGCGCGACCTGACCGGAGCCAAGGAGCACGCGCGGCGTCACGGGCTGCGGCTCGCGATCGTCGCCGTCGGCCTGGTCGCCATCATCGCCAGCGTGTTCGTCGGCGGTGAGACGGCCGAGCTCGGCGCGTTCCTCCTGCTGCCTGCGGTACCCGCCGTGGGCGCCGTGGGCGCCATGGACTGGTGGCGCGACAACCACCCGTCCACGACCGCCGAGTAGGACGCAGGTCGCCCGGGCG
>NZ_DAORSO010000422.1:0-1107 GCF_035443565.1 Ornithinibacter sp.
GGGTGCGGACCGGGTGGTTACCCTTCGGTAATGGCCGACGTCATCGCTGACCCGGAGCTCGACCCCGCCGCCACGTACGCCGTGGACCCGGCCCGGGTTCGAGCCCTCACCGCCCGCGTCATCGCCTCCGATGGGGAGGGCGAGCTGCGCACGACCACCCCGATGACCGGGGCACCGCTGGCGGTCCTGCCCGTCTCGAGCGCCGGCGACGTGGTGCGCGCCGTCGACCTCGCCCGGGCCGCTCAGCGCGGCTGGGAGGCCACGCCCGTCACTGAACGGGCGGCCGTCATGCTGCGCCTGCACGACCTCCTGCTCGACCGGCAGCCCCAGCTGCTCGACCTCGTGCAGCTGGAGTCGGGCAAGGCGCGTGGCCACGCGTTCGAGGAGATCGGCGACTGCGCCATCGTCGCGCGGCACTACGCCCGCCGCGGCCCCTCGCTGCTCGCCGACACCCACCACGTCGGGGTGCTGCCGCTGCTCTCGCGGGCCGTGGAGCACCACCGGCCCAAGGGCGTCGTCGGCATCGTCGCACCGTGGAACTACCCCCTCAGCCTGGCCGTGTCCGACGCGATCCCCGCGCTGATCGCCGGGAACGCCGTCGTGCTGCGCCCGGACCCGCAGGGGTCGCTCACCGCGCTGGCCGCGGCCGAGCTGTTCGCCGAGGCCGGGCTCCCCGACGGGGTGCTGCAGGTCGTGCTCGGGCCGGGGGACCCGACCGGGCAAGCCGTCGTCGACCACACCGACTACGTGAGCTTCACCGGGTCGACCGCCACGGGACGCATGGTGGCCCAGTCGGCCGCCCGGCGGCTGGTCGGCGTCTCCCTCGAGCTCGGTGGCAAGAACACGATGTACGTCGCGGCCGACGCCAACCTGCGCCGGGCCGTCGACGGCGCCGTGCGGGCCTGCTTCAGCGGCGCCGGACAGCTGTGCATCAGTGCCGAGCGGCTCGTCGTCCACGCCGACGTCTACGACGAGTTCGTGCCGCGGTTCGTCGAGCGGGTCTCGCGGATGCGCCTGTCGACGGGGCTGCACTGGGGCGCCGACATGGGCAGCCTCGTGAGCGCCGACCAGAAGGCCAAGGTGCTCTCGCACGTCGAGGATGCCGTG
>NZ_DAORSO010000423.1:0-1102 GCF_035443565.1 Ornithinibacter sp.
TGGGCGTCGTCGAGGAACTTCGGCAGGGGCTTGTCCAGGCGGGGCCGGTCGGTGCAGTACACCGGGATCCGGGTGGGGGCGTCGTCGTAGTCCCACTCGATGATCCGCGTGAAGAACGTGTGCAGGTGGCCCATCCGCATCCCCAGGGTGGTCTTCGTCAACGGTTTGCCGCGGTAGCCGGGCCGGTCAGCCAGCTGCGCCTTGAACGCCTCGACGTGCTCACGGTTGATGTCGCGCACCCGGGTCACCGGCGGGTCCGAGGCCACCAGGGTCGCGGCGAACTGGCGCAGGGTGGTGTCGAACAGGGCCACCGAAGAGGCCCGCAGGGACAGGGAGCACTGGTGCAGGTAACGGCGCATCGTGGTGACCATGACCGGGGCCGCGGCGGTGAGGTCGTCCCAGTCGACCTCGTTGGCGGGGTGGCTGCTCCAGCGCCGCCGGATGTCTAGTGCCGGCGCCTGCCCGCGGTGGAACATCACCGCGTCGAGCCCGAACAGCGGCGTCGACAACGTCTTGGGCCGGTACCCGCGCTGCGCGATGACGGTGTCGTGCACTGCGGCCCTGGCCTGCGGGTACTGGGTCGCGGTCAGCCCTTCGGGACTCCTCCCGGTGACGATGCAGATCTTCGCCAGCCACGCCCACATTCGGCCGATCTCCCTGTCACAGAACCCAAGTGAGGAGGCCTGCGCCTGGAACGTGTCGGCCTGCTGCGGGTAGGCCTCGCGCAGGTACTTGCCCCACCGGCAGCCGGAGGCGACGACGAAGTCGACGTCCACCGCGACGCCGCAGGCGATCACGGCGCGCCCTGCGAACGAGGCGACCTCGGTGCGGACCTGCCGCCGCTCGGCCACTGACGCCGCGCACCAGCCCTGCAGGTCCCCGAACCTGTGCCGGAAGGCTTCGACTCCAGCACGCCGGATCCGGCGCGCGCAGGGCGTGGCCCCAGCCTGGACGTAGGTGCGGGCCACGGCCGCCAACGACAGCGCGACCGGCACCGGCACCGGCATGGTCGTCCCGTGCGGGGCTGGGTTGTGGACGGCTGCCGCTGGGGTGCTCACGGTTCCTCCTCGTGCAGGCCATCGAGGATGGCCATCGCCCGCTG
>NZ_DAORSO010000424.1:0-1095 GCF_035443565.1 Ornithinibacter sp.
GTCCAGCTCGTCGGCCAGGTCGAGGATGTCGTGCGCCGCCATGTCGCTGAGCAGCCGACCCGACATGGCACCCAGCACGACCACAGCCTCCAGAGCTGCCGCCTCCCCGCGATCGCCATCGCTGGTGACGTGGCTCAGGACAAGCGGCGCTTCGACCCTCGCCTCGACGTTCTTCCCCCGGCCGGTCTGCTCGAGCCAGTCGAGGACCTCAGCGAGGTCGAAGACATCGTGCGCGTCACGGGTGGCTTTCGGCTGCGGGAACGGGATGATCACTCCACGTGCGGTTGGGCGCTTACGCCACATCGACACCACCGGGCGCTGAACGCGGGCAAGCCTCGCGATGTCAGCGAGGGAGACCAGGGTCCCCCGGGCGGTGGATGTCATGGGTGCAACCTACGTCGCGTGGGAGTCCATCGATACCATTTTGGTGATAACCCTGATTATCACTGTCATTTGACTTGACTGACTCGATCTCGCTGCACGGTGGTGTCCTCGCACTCAACCAGGAGGAACCCCATGCAGAAGAAGCACCTCATCGCGTACCCGGCCACCGCGCTCATCGCCCTCGGCATCGGCGCATCCGGCGGCGGGGACTCGGCGGGCTCAGCCGTTGCAGGCCCGACGGTGACAACCACTGTCGCCGGGGAGTCCACCTCGGAACCGGCGGTGACGGTGACCGCGACGCCGACGGTCAAGGTCACCGAGACCGCTCCGGCACCCGAGGCGCAGACGGCGATGAGCGGGGACGGCACCTACGAGGTCGGCGTCGACGTGCAGCCGGGCACCTACGTCTCGGCTCCCACCTCCGGCATCAACTGCTACTGGGAGCGATCGACGGGCTCTGACGACCTCGGCTCGATCATCGACAACGACAACACCACGGGGCAGGCCGTGGTGACGATCAAGAAGTCGGACAAGTTCTTCACCAGCAGCGGGTGCAGCGACTGGAAGCGCCGCTGACCCTCCAAGCTGCGCGCGGGGCCTGGGCCTGGAGGGGTCAAGCCCCGCGCGCTTCAGCACTCATCGCCGAGCGCTGATTGCTAGAACGGAGGGTCGCCCCAGTCGATGGGTGGTGCGCTGACCGGGGGCGCGCTG
>NZ_DAORSO010000425.1:0-1092 GCF_035443565.1 Ornithinibacter sp.
CGGAAGATGTCAAGCAGTCTGAGACACGTCTCGTCACGCGGTCTGTATGAGGGCCTCCGGTGAGGGTTGGTTGATCCAGGCGGCTTTGGGCAGTTTCGGTGCCTCGGGTCGGCGGTTGGCGAACCGGTGTGGGTGGGCAGCGTGCGCGGCGTCGAGGGTGTGCTGTCGTTGGGCGCGGACCTCGGTCGCGGTGCCGTGGTGGACCGATGCTGGGGTGTGCAGCCCGATCCCGGAGTGGCGGTGCTCGTGGTTGTAGTAGCTGAAGAATCGCTCGCAGAACGCGCGGGCGTCGGCCAGGGACCCGAAGTTCTGCGGGAAGACGGGTGCGTACTTCAACGTCTTGAACGCGGCCTCGCTGTAGGGGTTGTCGTTGGACACCCTGGGTCGGGAATGACTGCGGTCTACGCCGAGGTCGAGCAGCAGTTGGGCCACGGGTTTCGAGGTCATCGAGGTGCCCCGGTCGGCGTGGACGGCGTCGGGGATGCCGTGGACGCCCATCGCCTCCTCCAGCATCGTTTTCGCGATGTCGGAGTCCTCGGTCGTCTGGACGGTCCACGCCACGACGTAGCGGGAGAAGATGTCGAGCACGACGTAGAGCTGGAACCAGATCCCGCGTCCGGGGCCGCGGATCTTGGTGATGTCCCACGACCAGATCTGGCCTGGTCCGGTGGCCAGCAGTTCGGGCTTCTTGCGCGCCGGATGCGTCGCCTGGCGGCGGCGCTCACCGGCAGCACCGTGGGCACGCAGGAGCCGATGCATGGTCGACATCGAGCACAGGTAGGTGCCCTCGTCGAGCAGCGTGGCCCAGGTCTGGGTCACCGACTTGTCGCAGAACCGCTCACTGGTCAGCGCCTCAAGGACCTGCGCCTGCTCGGCCTCGGTCAGGGCGTTGGGCGGGCTCGGCCGCTTGGGCGGCGGCCCGTAGAGCCGCGGCTGCTTGGCGCGGTAGTGGCTGCCCCGAGGGCGTCCGGTCAGCTCGCACGCCCGCTTGACCGTGACATGCTCTGCGAGCTCGTCGACAGCAGGATTGATCACCGCAGCGGCGGCTTCGGCGTGCCCGTGCTCTCGGAGAGCATCTCCAAGAGCGCGTGT
>NZ_DAORSO010000426.1:0-1087 GCF_035443565.1 Ornithinibacter sp.
GCACCACCTCCGCGGTGAGCGTGGGTCGCGAAACCCAACGACTCACGATACCGAGCGGCACGGCATCCGGTCTAGCGCAGGTCGCGCGGGTTCACCTGGGAGGTGACGGCAGCGGCGTACGCCTCGTAGCCGTCGAGGTTGGGGTGGAACCGGCCCGGGTCGCTCAGCCCGAGAACCCACGGCTCGGGGGCATTGACGCCATGCCCGACGAAGCGGCTCGTGACGTCGACGAACTGGAACCCGTACTCAGCCGCAGCGTCGGCGATGACCGAGTTCAGCAGGTCCGCGCCTTCGTTCATCCCGTGCTGCTCGGCGGGGGAGGCGTTGAGGTACGCGCCGTACTCGGGCGAGAACAGGCGCGGGTACCCGGTGACGACGACGTGGGCGTCGGGCGCGGCGGCCGCGATCTGTGCGTACGTTGCGTCGAGCACGGCGGGCAACGCGGTGGTGATGACCCCGGTGGTCGCCGCGAGGGCTCCGGCGCACGGGGCGTCGCCGGCCGCGACGCAGGCGCCGACGACGGTTCCCCAGCCGATGTCGTTCCCGCCGATGGAGACCGTGACCAGGTCGGTGTCGGCGTCGAGCGCACCCATCTGGGAGGCGAGCATCGACGTCGTCGTGGCGCCGGCGCAGGCCGCGAAGTCGTCGAGGTCGATCCGCATCCGGCCGTCGATCTGCACCGCGTACGCGGCCTCGGACCGACCGCAGGTCGCCGAGTAGGGCGGCACGCCGTACCCGCTGCCGTACGAGTCACCGAGCGCGTCGTAGACCACCGGGTCTCGCGGGGCTGCTGTGGCCGGGGCGGCGGCAACCGCGACCGGGATGAGCAGGGCAAGGGCTGCGATGGCGGACCGCAGTGTCCGCGACGAGGTGGTCATCCCCGCAACCTAGTGCCCCGACAACCGACGGAACTCTTTGTCGAACGGACGACTACTCGAACGGGTTGATGAGAGTCAGGCCGGGGGTGGCGGCGAAGTCGCGGACGTTTCGGGTGGCGAGGCTGTCGCCGCGAGCAAGGCAGATTCCCGCTATCTGCGCATCGGCCAAGGACATCGGTCGTCCCGAGGCCTCAGCCGAGACGAGGATG
>NZ_DAORSO010000427.1:0-1084 GCF_035443565.1 Ornithinibacter sp.
CGGAAGATGTCAAGCAGTCTGAGACACGTGTCGTTACGCGGTCTGTATGAGGGCCTCCGGTGAGGGTTGGTTGATCCAGGCGGCCTGGGGCAGTTTGGGTGCCTGGGGTCGGCGGTTGCCGAATCGGTGCGGGTGGGTGGCGTGGGCGGCGTCGAGGGTGGCCTGGCGCTGGGCGCGGATCTCGGCGGCGGTGCCGAAGTGGACCGACGCGGGGGTATGAAGTCCGATCCCGGAGTGTCGGTGCTCGTGGTTGTAGTAGGTGAAGAACGCCTCGCAGAACGTGCGGGCGTCGGCCAGAGAGCCGAACGCGTCGGGGAACACGGGGGCGTACTTCAAGGTCTTGAACGCCGACTCGCTGTAGGGGTTGTCGTTGCTGACCCGTGGTCGGGAGTGGGAGCGGTCCACGCCCAGGTCGAGCAGGAGCTGGGCGACGGGCTTGGAGGTCATCGAGGTGCCTCTGTCGGCGTGGACCGCGTCGGGGATGCCGTGCAGGCCGAATGCCTCCTCGAGCATGGTCTTGGCGATCTGCGAGTCCTCGCAGGCTTGGACGGTCCAGGCCACGACGTAGCGGGAGAAGATGTCGAGCACGACGTAGAGCTGGAACCAGATCCCACGGCCGGGGCCGCGGAGTTTGGTGATGTCCCACGACCAGACTTGCCCGGACTTGGTGGCCAGCAGTTCGGGCTTCTTCTTCGCCGGATGGACCGCCTGCCGGCGACGTTCCCCGGCTGCGTCGTTGCGGCGCAGGATCCGGTGCATCGTGGACATCGAGCACAGGTAGGTGCCCTCGTCCAGCAGCGTGGCCCAGGCCTGGGAGACGCTCTTGTCACAGAACCGTTCGCTGGTCAGCACGGCCAGCACCTGGGCCTGCTCGGCCAGCGTGAGGGCGTTGGGTGGCGTGGGCCGCTTGGGTGCCGGTCCGTGGGCCGGCGGCTTCTTCGCTCGGTAGTGGCTGCCGCGGGGCCGGCCCAGCAACGCACAGGCGTGCTTCACCCCGACCTGCTCGGCGAGCTCGTCGACGGCGGGGTTGATCACCGCGGCCGCTTCGGCAGGTTCGTGCTCTCGGAGAGCATCTCCAAGAGCG
>NZ_DAORSO010000428.1:0-1083 GCF_035443565.1 Ornithinibacter sp.
GCGGCGAGGACACCAGCCCCGTAACGAGCAGCACCCATCGCCACCGAATGCTTCGGATGCACATCCGACACCACCGGCCGACCCAACTCACCACGCACCATGTCAGCCACCAACGGAATACGCGACGAACCACCCGCCAACAACACCACCTTCACCTCACCCAACCCCACACCAGCAGCATCCACCGCCCGACGCACACACTCCACCGTCTCCCGCAAAATCGGACGAATCATGTCCTCGAACTCAACACGCGTGATCCGCACCTGCATCTGCACATTCGGCAACAACACCGACACCGACGCATCCGAATCAGCCGACAACGACTCCTTCGCCAACACACACTCCGCCCGCAACCGCGCAAACGCCGCCCGCACCCCCACATCACCAGCATCCAACCCACCAATCACATCACCCACCACACCACGCACATGCGTCAACACCGCCTCATCAAAATCAATCCCCCCCAACCGCTCAATCCCATGCCCACGACCCAACACCTCGAACCCACCCACCGACTTGCGCAACACCGCCGCATCAAAGGTGCCACCACCCAAGTCATACACCGCCACCACCTCACCAACCTCCACCCGCGCACCCGCCGCGAACTGCAACGCCGCAGCCACCGGCTCCGACAACAACAACGCCCCCGGCACCCCCGCCAACACCACCGCCTGACGCAACAAATCCAACTTGTACTCACCCCAATTCGCAGGATGCGTCACCACCACCACATCAGCCACACCCCCCTGACGCTCCACCACATCCACCACCACCGCCCGCAACAACAACCCCAACAACCTGTCAGCCGAAAACGGCGTCCGATCCAACATGATCGGCGCCGTATCACCCAACCGCCGCTTGAACTCACGCGCCAACCGCGACGGCTCACCCAACCCCCGCCGCTCCGCCACATCCCCCACCAAAACCCCACCATCATCACGCAAAAACACCAACGACGGAATCGCCGCCGCATGATTCCCCAACGGCACCACCTCCACCCGACCACCACGCCACACAGCCGCAGCCGTAAACGTCGTCCCCACATCAACACCCAACACATACCCCACGAAAAACCACCCTTCC
>NZ_DAORSO010000429.1:0-1079 GCF_035443565.1 Ornithinibacter sp.
GACCGACGGGTCCCCCGCTGTACCGACCCGAAGGAAGCCACCCCATGGCGATCATCTCCTGCCCCAGTTGCCTCTCGGACAACGACATCCACCTGGGCGACAACGCCGCCGACGGCACCCGCACCTTCCGCTGCGGCGAGTGCGAGCACACCTGGGGTGCGAGCGTGGCCCCCACGCGGTCCGCCTCGGACCGCTCCCCCTTCGAGATGGCCAGGGGCCGGTTCGCCACCGCATCGATGCTCAGCCCTGAGCGCGCCGCCCTCGTCGTGCGGCTCAAGCGCCAGTTCCTCAAGAACGAGCCGCTGCCGACCCCCGAGGTCGACGAGCACCGGGCCCGCTTCCAGCACCTGTTCTCCGCCGAGGTCCTGGCGACCTGCGACCCGCAGGACCTCAAGGACTTCGCCACCAGCTCGATCGGCGGTGAGACGGGCACTGCGTCGGTCTACAACCGGGCATGGAACAAGCTCGGGGTCGCCGAGGCCGCCGAGCGCACGCGCGAGTCGATCGACTACCTGCTGCGCGGACCGGACGACATCCCCCTCGAGGACCGCCTCACCCACCTCATCGAGGAGGACGTGGACACCGCGATGCCCGGCTTCAAGGAGCCGTTGCTCACCAAGGTGCTGTGCGTCGTGTACCCCGAGCGCTTCCTGCCGCTGTTCTCCTACACCGCCGAGGGCACCGGCAAGCGCGAGCTCACCGAGTCCGTGTTCGGCCTCCACCTGCCGGTCAAGCACGACGCGACCGCGATGCAGATCGGCCGGCTCGCGGTCTGGTCCAACGACCTGCTGCTCGAGCTCGTCGGTGACGGGTTCACCGGCACGCACCACGCCGCGGCGTTCCTGCTGTGGGCCAAGGACCGCGCGGGCGCACGCCCACTCAGCTCGGTGCGCTGACCCCGGGTCTCTGCGGCGCCCGAACCGGCTCAGGAGCAGACGGCATCCGCCGTTACGACCAGGTTGCTGAGGGCGCCCTGGAAGTTGCCGAGCTGTGCCTGGGCCGCAGCGGCATCCAGCCCGACGAGCGACATGCTGGCGGTCTTCATGTCGGCGAGGATCGGCACGGCGTCGATGGGGATG
>NZ_DAORSO010000430.1:0-1077 GCF_035443565.1 Ornithinibacter sp.
GTGACCTTGCCCAGGATCGTCGCGTGGTCTCCGTCGATGGGTGAGAACTCCGGGTTGTGCGGCATCAGCCAGACCTTGCCGTCGCGCCGCTTGAACGTCTTGACGGTGGCCTCGTTGTCGAGCATCGCAGCGACGATGTCCCCGTTCTCGGCGTTGGGCTGCTGGCGCACGACGACCCAGTCGCCGTCGCAGATCGCGGCGTCGATCATCGAGTCGCCGACGACCCGCAGGAGGAACAGCGACCCCTCGCCGACGATCTGGCGGGGGAGGGGGAAGACGTCCTCGACGACCTCGTCGGCGGTGATCGGCACGCCGGCGGCGATCTGGCCGAGCACCGGAACGTAGGTGGCCTCCGGGCGCTGGTCGTTGATGCCGGTGACGTCCTCGTCGTCGTGGTCGGGCACGCCGCGGTAGCCGGGCTCGTCGCTCGCGGTGTCGGGGGAGATGACCTCGATCGCCCGGGGGCGGTTCGGGTCGCGGCGCAGGTAGCCCTTGCGCTCCAGGGCCGACAGCTGGTGGGCGACCGAGCTGGGGGAGGTCAGGCCGACGGCGTCGCCGATCTCGCGCATGCTCGGCGGGTACCCGCGCCGGTCGATGGAGTTGCGGATGACCTCGAGGACCTTGCGCTGGCGATGGGTGAGCGCCCCGCCGTCGCCGCGGTCGGGCATCTCGTGGATGTCGGCGTTCCTCGGACGTGCCATGTCGACCCCTTCGGTCACGGTCATCGGCGCTGGTGTCAGTTCCGGTCTTTTCGCAGGTCAGGCCGACTGTCGGTGCTCGTCGGCAGGATCTCCTGCATGACGACACCCTACGAGGCTCGTACAGAGAATTCAAACATTTCTTCGAGGTGTGTCTTGAGTGGCTCGAACATTCGTGCTACAACTCGTACAGACGTTCTATCGAACACCGGTTCGACGGCGGCCCCGGCCACCGAGATGGAGGAGACATCATGAGTGCACTCGCGTGGGACCACACCGAGCTCGGGTACGCCGGCTCGGCCCCGAAGCGTCCGCACCTCGTGCTCGTGCAGGGTGGTGCGCGAACCACGGCGGATGCCGGTGGCGTTCGCCTCACGCG
>NZ_DAORSO010000431.1:0-1064 GCF_035443565.1 Ornithinibacter sp.
TCCACGGCATCCGGCTCGTCGTAGCGCGGGGTCGCGACCGACAACCCGCGCCGGTCCAGGTACCGCACGAGCGAACAGAACCACCGGGCCGACAGGTCGGCGCGCAGGGTCCAGCTGGCGTTGGTGTACCCCACGGCCATCGCGAGGTTCGGCACGTCGGAGAGCATCAGCCCCTTGTAGACGTGGCCGCTCGACACATCGACCTCCACCCCGTCGATGAACACCCGCGCTCCCCCGCCGAACTCCATCTGCAGCCCGGTCGCCGTCACGATGACGTCTGCCGGCACGTGCTCGCCGCCGGCAAGTCGGATGCCGTCGCCCTCGAAGGCGTCGATGCTCGCCGTCACGACGCTGGCCCGCCCGTCGCCGAGCACGGTGAACAGGTCGCCGTCCGCCGCGGCGCACAGGCGCTGGTCCCACGGGTCGTACGTCGGTGTGAAGTGCAGCTCCACCGGGTACCCGGCAGGAAGCGCCTGCTCCATCCGTCGACGCAGGAGGCGACGCCCGGCATCCGGGTACCGCCGCAGCACCTGGTACCCGAGGGTGGACAGCACGACGTTCTTGGCGCGCACGACCCGGTGCGCCACGGCATCCGGCATCACCTGCCGTACCCGGGTGGCCACGCGGTCGCGGCTGGGCACCGACGCCACGTAGCTCGGGCTGCGCTGCAGCATGCTCACGTGGCAGGCCCCCGCCTCGACCAGTGCCGGCACGAGGGTCACGGCCGTCGCGCCGCTGCCGATGACGACGACCCGCTTGCCCTGCACCGACAGGTCGTCCGGCCACGCCTGCGGGTGGATGACCGGGCCGGCGAACAGCTCCTGACCGGGAAAGTCGACGACGTGCCCGCCCTCGTAGGAGAAGTAGCCCGTCGCGAGGTAGACCAGCCGCGCGGTGTGCCGCACCGTCCCGGCATCCGTGCGCGCCGTCACCGTCCAGCGCGCGTCATCCGACGACCAGTCCAGCCGCTCGACCCGCTGCCCGTGGTGGATGCGCTCGGTGACCCCGAACTCACGCGCGGTGTCCTGCACGTACTGCCGGATCTGCTCCCCCGACGCCAGGGA
>NZ_DAORSO010000432.1:0-1063 GCF_035443565.1 Ornithinibacter sp.
CAGACGTCCGTGGGGCAACACTACCGGTAACCGTCGAATTCCGTGAGGGTTTGCTTATTCAACTATTCGCGACCGGATGAGGTTCCGACATCGCGGCTCACTACTCTGGATGCCGTGCCCGTCGACTCCACGCCCGCTGCCCGCCGACTCGCCGCGATGTCACTCGGAGCCCAGGCCCTCATCCTCGTGGGGTTCGCCGTCTTCTACATCTACGAGCTGTCGATCGGTGAGGGCAGCGATGCGGTGCGGGTGGTCATGTCGGCCCTCGTCATCGCCCTGGGCGGGATCGGGCTGGCCGTGGTGACCCGGGGATGGGTGCGGGGCAGCTGGTGGCCGCGCACGCCCACCATCGTCTGGAGCCTGCTGCTGCTCCCCGTCGGGTGGGGGCTCATCCAGGGGACGAAGACCTTCGTGGGGTGGCTCGTCGTGGGCGTGGCCCTGGTCACGGCGCTCGCTGCGGTCGCGGCCAAGGAGCCGGAGACCGTCGTGGAGCCGGGGGAGCCTGGCGAGACGTCAGTCTGAGCAGGCTGGCTGAGTCGTCAGCCTGAACTGTCGGCGGTGAAGACCTGAACCTCGGTCACGTCGCCGCGTGCCACCACGAGGGCCCGGCCCGGAAACCGCGGGGGCACGTCGGTGAGGCGTGCGCCCAGCAGGTCACCGTCGCCGCGTTCGGGGGTGAGCAGGATGCCGGTCCGACGCCGGGCGAGGTCGACGTCGAGCCCCCGGAACCGCACGGCGAGCGAGGCGGTGTTCGTCGCCACCACGAGCAGACCTCGGTCGCGGTCGACGAGCTCGGCGATCTCCGTCAGCACGGGGAGCATGGCGCAGTCGTCACCGATCTGGTCTGCGTCGTCGACGAGGAGCACGAGGTCGTGGTGGCGCTGTCGCAGCTCGACCAGCTGGTCGACGTCTCGCGTGGACAGCACCGCCGCCGAGCCGAACTTCGCCTGAGACCCGTCGTCGTGGCCGACGCCGCGGATCACCGCGACCGGCAGGCCCGCCGCCTGTGCCGACAGCGCGAGCGTGGCCAGGGTCGTGGTTCGGCCGGAGTTGGGCGGTCCCG
>NZ_DAORSO010000433.1:0-1062 GCF_035443565.1 Ornithinibacter sp.
GGCTCGGTGCTCGGGCGCAAGCTCGCGCAGAACCTCACCAACCTCGGGTCCCCGCCGCTGCTGGCCATCTCGATCGCGACGGTGGTTCTCGTGGTGGTGGCCTGGCGGGTCGGCTGGCACCCGGTGGATGCCGGGGTGCCGGTGGTGCGAGGGGCCCTCGTCCTCGCCCTGGTCGGGTTCGCTGTCAACGACTCTGGCCTGGTCATCCCGGCCTTCATCGCCGTCGTGCTGGCCCCGATGCTCGTCGCCGCCGGGGCGGCATCGGATGAGCGCGGCGGCTCGCAGAACGCTGGCTCGGCCGAGCCCGGTGTGCCACGCTGAGAGCATGTCCAACACGATGCCGGGGTCGGGGCCGTGGCGGCCGACGAGCTACGTGGGCCCCCTGGTCATGCTCCTGATGGGGGTCGGGTTCCTCGCCCTGGGCTGGTGGGCCAACGCTCAGGCCGAGGTCGTTCGGGCCACCGACATGTGGGCCTACAACTCGTTGGCCGCGGTGGCGCTGCTCACCGGGGCGCTGTTCCTGCCCTTTGCCGGCGCCACCTTCGTGCGGGCGATGCGCAACCGCAAGGCACTGGTGCGCTGACCGGTCGAGCCCGTCAGCGCGCCGTCGTGACCGTCAGTGGGCTGAGTCGGCCGGCTCGACGAGCTCGACGAGGATGCCACCTGCATCCCTGGGGTGGATGAAGTTGACCCGGCTGTTGCTGGTGCCGCGCCGGGGCGCGTCGTAGAGCAGGCGAAGCCCACGCTCGCGCAAGGTGGCGCTCACGGCATCCAGGTCGGTGACGCGGTAGGCCAGCTGCTGGATGCCGGGGCCGCTGCGGTCGAGGAACTTCGCGATCGTCGAGGCGGGCGTGAGTGGAGCCAGGAGCTGGATGCAGGAACCGGAGTCGCCGACGGCCATCATCGCCTCGCGCACGCCCTGCTCCTCGTTGGTCTCCTCGTGGAGCATCCGCATCCCGTAGGTCGAGGTGTAGAAGGCGATCGCCTCGTCGAGGTCGGGCACGGCGACGCCGACGTGGTCGATCGCGGTGAACAGGTCGGTGGGCAGCGCAGTCATGGCCC
>NZ_DAORSO010000434.1:0-1062 GCF_035443565.1 Ornithinibacter sp.
AACGGCCCCGCTGCTCAGCCGTGGGTCGCGTGCGGCGCATGATGCTCGTCGGCCGGGGTCGACGGTCGTGCCACAGCTGGCCGGATGCCGGTGCCGGGTCGGCCGCGACGACCCACGTCGTCGTGTCGGCACCTTCACCCGCCGTGCGCAGCGACGGGCCCAGCAGTGCGTTGAACCGGGGGAGTGAGGTCTGCACGCCGGGAGTCGCCGCCCACCCCGGGTGCGTCGCGCTGACGCTGACTCCCGCGGGGAGCCAGCGTAGTGCCAGTACGGGGAGCAGCTCGATCTGGCCGCGCTTGCTGCGCGCGTAGCCCGTGGTGCCGGAGTACTCGCCACGCAGGAACTCGGGGTCGTCCACGGGCAGGGGCTGGCTGTACATGCCGCCGGAGGTCACGAACACCACCCGGCCCGCATCGGCCCCGAGCAGGGGCAGCAGCAGCTCGGTCATGAGCACCGGCCCGAGCACGTGCAGGGCCATCGTCAGCTCGTGGCCCTGTGGGGACTCAGTGCGGGTGGCGGGCAGCGCCCCGGCGTTGTGCACGAGCGCTCGCAACGGCAACCCGGCAGCGAGGAAGGCCGAGCAGAAGGTGCGCACCGAGTCGAGGTCGGCGACGTCGCACACCCAGACCCGGGCCGCGCCGGCCCTGCCGACCGCCGACTCGATCTCGGCGGCCACCCGACCACCGCGGCCGGCATCCCGGACGACGAGGTGAACGGTGGCACCCAGTGCTGCGAGGTCATGGGCGGTGCGTTCGCCCAGGCCGGACGATGCGCCGGTCACGGCCACGTGGTGCCCGGTGAGGATGCCGGGGGTCGGGTCGGCGGGCCAGGTCGGCAACCGTCTCCGCACGGCGTACCCGAGCCGGGTGAAGCCCGGGGCGATGGTGCGGTCGAGCGTGCTGTCCAGGGCGCGGGCCGCTGCCGTCGTCAGCCCTGTCACATCAGCGCCTTCATCGCGGTGACCGCGCCCCGCAGGTACCGCTCCACGACCACGCGCTCGTCGTCGGTCAGGGAGGCGTCGATCTCGGCGAGCCCTCGGAACATCGGGGCGAGCCGGGTGAG
>NZ_DAORSO010000435.1:0-1060 GCF_035443565.1 Ornithinibacter sp.
GTCGTCTCCACGCACCTCGTGCGCCGGGCCCGCCCCGGCACCCTGGTCATGCTCGACCAGGCCACCGGCGACTTCTGCCTGCCGACCCCGGCGCCGGCCAAGGTGCTCTTCCTCACCGCCGGCAGCGGCATCACCCCGGTGATGGGGATGCTGCGCAACCACCTGGGTGAGCTCGCCGACGCCGCCCACGTGCACTGCGCCCCCACGGCATCCGACGTGATCTTCGCCGACGAACTGCATAGCTACGCCGACAGCGGCCGCCTCGCCCTGACCCTGAACCTCGACGACGAACACGGCGTGCTCGACCTCGAGAACCTCGACACCCTCGTGCCCGACTGGCGCGAGCGCGAGACGTGGCTGTGCGGGCCGACCGGGCTGCTCGACGCCGCCGAAGCCCACTGGGCCGCGGCCGGGCTCGCCGACGCGCTGCACACCGAGCGGTTCCGCCCGAGCACCATCGAACCCGGTGAGGGCGGCACCGTCACCTTCTCCGCCAGCGGCCGCACCGTCGAGACCGACGGCGGCACCCCGATCCTCGACGCCGGCGAGGCAGCCGGCGTCCTCATGCCGAGCGGATGCCGCATGGGCATCTGCTTCGGCTGTGTCGTCACCATGCGCGAGGGCGCGATCCGCGACCTGCGCACCGGTGACATCACCGTCGTCGAACCGGGCGACGAACTGCCCGTCCAGACCTGCGTCAACGCCGTCGCCGGCGCCTGCGACCTCGACCTCTGACCCCGAGAAGGACCCCCATGACCCTCGCCCCTGAGCGCCTCACGCCGCAGCACCTCACGCCGCAGACCATCCCCGCCCACGCATCGACCAAGCCCAGCGGCATCAATCCCCGCCTGTCGGTCACCAGCCTGACCCCGCGCCCCCAGCGCCCCGCGCTGAAGAAGTCGGGCCGCCCGAACCCGGCCGCGCACCTCACCCCCGAGCAGATCGAGGGCATCGGCGTCGAGCTGGACGCCCTGCGCAAGCAGGTCATGGACAGCCGCGGCGAGCGCGACGCCGCCTACATCCGCAAGGTCATCAAGACCCAGCGCTACCTCGAGATGGG
>NZ_DAORSO010000436.1:0-1057 GCF_035443565.1 Ornithinibacter sp.
CGGCCGGGAGTGGTTCCGCGACCCGGCCCTGCCCAGCGGGGGGCCCATCCACACCGAGATCTTCGAGGGGGACGCGTGAGCCCGCGCACGCGCAAGACGCTCCAGGCGGTCGTGGGGCTGGGCCTGGCCGTGGCGCTCCTGGTGTGGGGGCTGCCGTACTTCGCCAAGACGACGTGGGTCGACATCTGGGACGTCATCGCGACGATCCCGCTCAGTCACGCCGTGGGCTTCCAGCTGCTGATGCTCGCCGGCCTGTGGTGCTACACCTTCACCTTCACCGGCTCGCTGCCCGGGCTGACCCACAGCAAGGCGCTGATCGTCAACCTCTGCGGGTCCTCGGTGTCCAACCTCCTGCCCGGTGGCGGGGCCGTCGGGCTCGCCGCGACGTACGCGATCTGCCGGTCGTGGGGCTTCTCGCGGCGGGCGACGTCCACCTCGGTCGTCGTCACGGGCGTGTGGAACGTGCTGGCCCGCATCGCGCTGCCGGTCATCGCGATCGCCGTGCTGTGGTTCACCGGGGTCGCCCTGCCCGGCTCCCTCACGGACCTCGCGGTGGCCGGCATGTTCACCGGCCTGGCGATCCTCGGGGCCCTCATCGCGATCATCGCGAGCGAGCGGGCCGCGCAGGCCATCGGCCGGGGGCTGGACGCCGTGATCGGGCCGCTCGTCCGCCGGCGCCGACCCGACTCCACGATGCGCGTCTCCGAGCTCGTGAGCGACCTGCGCGGTCGGATCAAGCACGTCGTCGGCAAGTCCTGGTGGTCGATGACCCTGGGCATGATCGGCTTCTTCGGCGCCTACTTCGTGCTGTTCGTGCTCATCATGCGCGGCACCGGCGTGACGTTGCCGCTCAACCTGTTGTTCGCGGCCTACGCGATCGGCCGGCTGCTCACGACGATCGGCATCACCCCGGGCGGGATCGGCGTCACCGAGGTCGCCACGTCCGTCGTGCTCGTCGGGTGGGGCGCCGACACCGCCGGGGCAGGCGCAGGCCTCGTGCTGTTCTCGCTGTTCACCCACCTCATGGAGGTGCCGCTCGGGGCGCTGGGCTGGCTGC
>NZ_DAORSO010000437.1:0-1056 GCF_035443565.1 Ornithinibacter sp.
AGTCCATGTCACCGAACGCGTCCTCGGCGCCGAGGATGTCGGTCAGCGCCGCGTACTCAGTCTTGCCGTCGACCTCGGCCGAGATCAGGCCCATGGCGATGCCGGCGACCGGGGCGCGCAGCGGCACACCGGCGTTGAGCATCGACAGGGTGGACGCGCAGACCGAGCCCATCGAGGTCGAGCCGTTGGAGCCCAGGGCCTCGGACACCTGACGGATCGCGTAGGGGAACTCCTCGCGGGTCGGCAGGACCGGCATCAGGGCGCGCTCGGCGAGCGCACCGTGGCCGATCTCGCGACGCTTGGGCGAACCCACGCGCCCGGTCTCACCGGTGCTGTAGGGCGGGAAGTTGTAGTTGTGCATGTAGCGCTTGCGCGTGACCGGCGACAACGTGTCGAGCTGCTGCTCCATGCGGAGCATGTTCAGCGTCGTGACGCCCATGATCTGGGTCTCGCCACGCTCGAAGATCGCCGAGCCGTGCACGCGCGGGAGCACCTCGACCTCGGCCGAGAGGGCGCGGATGTCCGCGAGCCCACGGCCGTCGATGCGGACCTTGTCGGTGAGGATGCGCTGACGGATCAGGCTCTTCTGCACCGAGCGGTAGGCAGCCGAGAGCTCCTTCTCGCGACCCTCGAACTGGGCCCCGAGCGACTCCTTCATCGCGTCCTTGATGGCGTCGATGCGCTCCTCGCGCTCCGCCTTGCCGGCGATCTGCAGGGCAGCAGCGAGGTCGGATGCCGTCGCGGCCTCGACCGCGGCGAACACGTCGTCCTGGTAGTCCAGGAAGATCGGGAACTCCTGGACCGGCTTCGCGGCCGTGGCGGCGAGCTCGGCCTGGGCCTCGCAGAGGACCTTGATGAACGACTTGGCGGCCTCGAGGCCCTGGGCGACGACCTCCTCGGTGGGAGCGGTCTTGCCCGCGGTCTTGACGAGGTCCCAGGTGTGCTCGGTGGACTCCGCCTCGACCATCATGATCGCGACGTCGTCACCGGCGATGCGGCCGGCGACGACCATGTCGAACGTCGAGCGCTCGATGTCGCTGAAGTTCGGGAAGGCGA
>NZ_DAORSO010000438.1:0-1053 GCF_035443565.1 Ornithinibacter sp.
GGTGACCGTCCTCAGCTGAGGTCGGCGGCGAGCTGGCGTTCCTGCGCCACCCCTGACATGGCCCAGCGCACCGCTCGGGTCCCGAAGCGGCCGATGCCCGTGGCGACGGGTGCCAGCGGGCGCGCCATCTGCAGGCCGAGCGAGTCCCGGGCCCACTCGGGCAGCACGGCGACCCCTCCCGTGGTGATCAGGCCGTACCCCGGTCGCGCCACCAGCGGCAGCGGGGGTTGCAAGAGCAGGAAACGGGCGGCATCGCGGGCGGCATCGGTGGCCTCGAGGTCGGGACGGTATGCCGTGAGCGCTCGTTCCAGCCCGGCCACCGTTGTGGGGACCTTCGTGGCCCCGAGCAGGCGCGCGACGACGGCGGCCTGCTCGACGTAGGTGTCGGCCTCGGCCGCCGTGAGCGGCTCCACGGCAAATCGCTGGTAGGCGGTGAGGAACGAGTACGCCTCGGCGACGTGCACCCACGACAGGAGGTCGGGGTCGCTCGCACGGTAGGGCCGGCCCCGCTCGTCACGACCGCGCACCCGCTCGTGGATGGAGCGGACTCGCGCGATGGTCTGCTCGGCGTCCTCGATGGTGCCGAACGTCGTCGTGGCCAGGAAGTGGGAGGTGCGCTGGAGGCGACCCCACGGGTCTCCGCGGTAGCCGCTGTGACCGGCGACCCCGGCCATGGCCAGGGGGTGCAGCGACTGGAGGAGCAGCGCGGCGACCCCACCGGGGAACATCGACGCGTCGGCGTGCACCCGCCACACCGGGTCCTGCGGGGTGAACCACCGCTGACCGGGTTTGCCCCAGATCACGGCGGCCCGCTGTGCCGCGTCATCGCCGGCGACCCTGGCGCGCAGGGCTGCGCCGAGTCGCTGCTGAGCGCGACGGGACAGGTCGGTGACGGGCAGCATGAGGCTCCGATCGGCGAGGGGACAGGGTCCGCACGATCCAACGTCGTGCGACCCGGCATCCGCGCGCCTGTCTAACCGTGACGCCGGTCACACCACCGCCGACACGTCGAGCACCCAGGGGGCTCGCGCGCTCGTGGGTTCGTGCAGGGCC
>NZ_DAORSO010000439.1:0-1048 GCF_035443565.1 Ornithinibacter sp.
TCGAGGGTCCGTGGACCCCGACGCCGACGACGTGGGACAACAGCTACTTCGAGACGCTGTTCAACTACGAGTGGGACCTCGCCAAGAGCCCGGCCGGCGCGTGGCAGTGGGTGCCCACCGACCCCGCCGCCAAGGATGCCGTCCCCGACCCGCACGACCCGACCAAGCGGACCGCTCCGGTCATGCTCACCACGGACCTCGCCCTGCGGATGGACCCGGCCTACGAGAAGATCTCGCGGCACTTCCTGGAGAACCCCGACGCGTTCGCCGACGCGTTCGCCCGCGCGTGGTTCAAGCTGACCCACCGCGACATGGGCCCGATCGAGCGCTACCTCGGCCCACTGGTGCCGCAGGAGGAGCTCATCTGGCAGGACCCGGTGCCCGCCGTCGACCACGAGCTCGTCGATGCTCACGACGTGGCCGAGCTCAAGGCGCGCATCCTCGCCAGCGACCTCACCGTCTCCCAGCTGGTCGCCACCGCCTGGGCGTCGGCCTCGACGTTCCGCGGCAGCGACAAGCGCGGTGGCGCGAACGGTGCCCGCATCCGCCTGGCCCCGCAGAACGGCTGGGACGTCAACGACCCGGCGCAGCTCGCGACGGTCATCAGCGCCCTCGAGGGCATCCAGGCCGAGTTCAACGGCGCCCAGACCGGCGGCAAGAAGATCTCGCTGGCCGACCTCATCGTCCTCGGCGGCACGGCCGCGGTCGAGCAGGCTGCCCGCAACGCCGGCCACGAGGTGGCTGTCCGCTTCACGCCGGGCCGCACCGACGCCACGCAGGAGCAGACCGACGTCGACTCGTTCGCCGTGCTCGAGCCCAGCGCAGACGGCTTCCGCAACTACGCGGGCAAGGGTCACCGCCTCGGCGCGGAGTTCCTGCTCGTCGACCGCGCGAACCTGCTCAACCTCAGCGCCCCGGAGATGACCGTGCTCGTCGGTGGTCTGCGCGTGCTGGGGGCGAACACGCAGGGGTCCTCACTCGGCGTGTTCACCACGAACACGGGGTCGCTCAGCAACGACTTCTTCGTCAACCTGCTCGACCAGAGCAC
>NZ_DAORSO010000440.1:0-1047 GCF_035443565.1 Ornithinibacter sp.
CCTCGTGCGGGCCGCGGACGGCGCCCTGCCAGCGGTCGGTCAGTTCGTCGAGGGTCAGGTTGTCGACTCGGTGGGGGTCGACCTCCTCGTGGAGGTGCGATGAGCGAGCCGCCGACGGGGGAACAGCCACCGGGTGACAAGGCACTGGGGGACAAGCCGCTGCGACCCGTGCGTCCCGGCCCGCTCGCGCAGGGCCGCGCGACCGACCCCTATCGGATCGGGGTCGACCCGGCGAGTCCCGCGGTGCCGACGACCGGCCCGAGCGCGTGGAACATCGCCAACTACCTGACCGTCTTCCGCCTGGCCATCGTCCCGGTCTTCGGCTGGCTGCTGCTCGCCGACGACGGGCGCAGTGCGGTCTACCGCTGGGCAGCCTTCGCGGTCTTCGTCGTCGCGATGGTCACCGACCGGATCGACGGCGACCTCGCGCGCAGCCGCGGCCTGGTGACCAACGTGGGGAAGGTGCTCGACCCCATCGCGGACAAGGCGCTGGTCACGATGGCCCTCATCGGGCTGTCCGCGGTCGGCGAGGTGTGGTGGTGGGTCACCATCGTGGTGCTCGTGCGCGAGTGGGGGATCACCGCAGTGCGCTTCTGGGTGATCCGCCACGGGGTCATGGCCGCTGGCCGCGGGGGCAAGGTCAAGACCCTGCTCCAGACGTTCGGCATCGGTTTCTACCTCATGCCGCGGTGGGTGCTGCCCTACCCCGACGTCTGGGAGGCGCTGGCGGCGATCTCGCTCGGTGCGGCAGTGCTCATCACGGTCGTCACCGGTGTCGACTACCTGCACCAGGCGTTGCGGTTGCGCCAGACCAGTGAGCGTGCCGCGACCAAGCGCGCCGCCCGAGCGGCCCGCACGGCCCGCCGTGAGGGTCGCGGCGCCCCGTGAGCACGGTGCCCGAGCGGCTGGATGCCGGGGTGCCGGATGCCGGTGCGCCCGCCGTCATCGCCGGCTTGCGTGAGCGCGGGCTCACCGTCGCGACGGCTGAGTCCCTCACCGGGGGACTGGTCTGTGCCGCGCTGACGAGCGTCCCCGGGGCGTCGACCG
>NZ_DAORSO010000441.1:0-1040 GCF_035443565.1 Ornithinibacter sp.
GTTGTTCTCCCCGGAGGACGCGTCCAACGGGGCGGTCCCGTTCCACGACGCGAAGCGGTTGCGGTCGGCGAAGCGGGCGACGTCGCCGACGTCGGCCAGGACCCTGGCGGCGACGACCGGGCCGACGCCGTATAGGTCCATCAAGTGTGAGCCGCCGGCGGTGACCATCGCTTTGAGCTCGGCGGTGGCCTTCTTCTGCTTGGCCTCGACCGCGACGAGCTCGGCGAGCTCCTCGGCGGCGATCCGGCGTCGGGTCTTCCCGGCGAGGTCGCGCGGGCGCACCGTGGCGAGCATCGTCTTGGCCTGGCCGGTGGTGATGTCCTTCTTCGCCTGCCCGGGCAGCAGCTCAGCCAGTAGGGCCTGCAACCGGTCGACGGTCTGGACCCGGCGCCGGCTCAGCGCCTCACGCCGGTCCACCAGCATCCGCAACGCCTGCAGTTCGCCGTCGACGTGCAGCACCCGCAGGCCTTGGGTGCGTACCGCGACCATCGCGATGGAGTGCGCGTCGTGGGCGTCGGTCTTGCGGTTGTGCCCGGTGTCGAAGAGCCGGACCCGGGCGGCGAGCTTGGCCGGAACGTCAAGCACGTCCTCACCCGATTCCAGGAGTCGCTGCGCCACGGGTCGTCCGGTGCCGTTCGCGCCCTCGACCGCCCACACCCGCTGCGGCCACGCCTTCACATAGGTGCGCATCGCCGCGTACCCGGCCCGGTCGGTGGTGAACCGGCCCTCGCCCAGGCGCCGTTCGTGATCGTCGACGACCTCGATCGTCGCTGACAGCTTGTGGGGATCAACCTCGATGATGACCTGTTGCATGCTCTTGCTCCCGCCTGTCCTCGTTTCCGATGTGGTCGGCGAGGTGGGCAGTGCTACTACGAGCAGGGCAGTCCCTTCTTGAGCCACGCCTCGTCACGGTGCCCGGCGGGCAGCAAACCGCTGATGAGCCACACCGATGCAGCTGGTGGGCAGCCCACTGGAGAGCGTCACCGCCGAGCACCTGGACCGAGTCTGGCCAGACACCGGCCCTACCGACAATGATCTAG
>NZ_DAORSO010000442.1:0-1039 GCF_035443565.1 Ornithinibacter sp.
CCGTCGCAAGGGCAGCATCACGCAGCAGCGGTGTCCACTCGGAAGTGGCGACGCCAGCCGTCGGACAGGACCGCGGGAACCGGAATGCCCAGAGACTCCATGGCGCTGCGGATCCGCTCCAGCAGTTGCTCGGGGAGTCCGTAGAGGTCATCGGCTGTCACGATGACGAAGGTCCAACCATCGCGCTCATTCAGGCCGGATCGGCGCTCCTCATCGTGTGCCTTCTGCGCGGGTTCCTCGTGCCAACGGCCGTCGTACTCGATCGCCAGCAGCGCGTCCTCGTAGCCGAGCTCGATGCGAAACCGCACATTGCCTTCGACGTCCCGCAGCCGGATGTTCACCTCGGGCTCGCGAAGCCCAGCCAGCACCATCAGGAGCCGAAGCGCACTCTCCGGGACTGAGTCGACGCCCTTCCTCACGAGTTTCGCCGCGCTGAGAGCCTCCACCCGGCACTGGCCCGGCCAGTTTTGCGCATAGGCGATGAGGTCATCCGGTGTGCACCGGCCCTTCTTGACGAGTCGGTCTCCGAGAGCGACGAGATCGACCAAGCCGAGGTGCCTCGCCAGGTGGCAGAACGTCTGGGCAGGCGAGGTGACTGGGAGCCCGTGCCGGAACCTGATGTCGAGGCGATGCCGGAAACGGTGCGGTTTCGCCCCGCTGACGCGAAACCTGACATCTCGCATGAACGCGACGTGGATCCACTCGTTGTCGGGAACGACGCCGCCCCACAACCGTGCTGCGGTCCAGTGGCTGAGCACCCCACCTTCGGGGCAGACCAGCATGGCTGCGCGCGACCGCACGACAACCGTGTCGGGGATCCGGGCGTCGACCACCACGCCGGTGAAGACCGTGCGGAAGTCCGGGCTTCGCAGCCTCCGATCCGAGACCCCGAGGTTCTTGGCCTCGGCACGCAGGAAAGGCCCTGGCAGCGGTGGTGACGTGTCCGGCATCCAGCAAGCGTGGCACCGCGCCGCGGTTCCCCGTTTTCGTTATCCACAGGCGTACGTGAGGTGACCTATTGGTCGATGTGGGTACGGGC
>NZ_DAORSO010000443.1:0-1024 GCF_035443565.1 Ornithinibacter sp.
AGGTCGGATGTGTCCCACGAGGCGGTGCGCGACGCAGGTACCACCGACGACGCAGCCACCGCCGACCCCGTCACCACCGCCCTCATAGACGCCATCCGCTCCGCACCACCGATCGAGCGCGCCCTCCTGGCCACCCACCACGTGTGGGACCTCGACCCCGACGCCGTCTCCCACCTTCTCCAGCAGACCTCCACCCGCGGCCGAGCCACCCGCGACACCGACCCCGCCACCCTCACCGACCACGCGGCATCCCTCGACGCGCGGCTCACCGCAGCCCACGACGCCGCACACCTCGCCGATGGTCGCGACCCCTCCCCGTGGCGTCGTGAACGCGACGTCAGCACCGCCATCGACCACCTCCTGCGCGACACCCACGACCCACCAGACCCCGCCGCCCTCGTCGCCACCCGCACGACCGGCATCCGACGACGCACCCTCCTCACCGCAGGTGCCACCACCCTCGCCCTCACTGCCGCCGGCGCCGCTCTGGTGCGCCGCGGCAGCGCCGACGCTCCCTCGATGTCCACGACCACCACGGCCCGCCTGGCCCCTGAGGACCCTCGGTGGGCTTCTGCGACGCAGTGGACACCCCGTGGCCCTCTGGCCGACGACGCCGCGGTCATCGCGCTGGCCCTGCGGTCGGGCGACCCACGAAACCGGTTGCTGTGGGCCGGTGACATCGGCACCCAACGAGCCGTGCTGATCCTCGCCCACAACTCCCAAGGCAACGACGTCGACGGCGCCGATCCCCCGGAGCCGGGCGTGACGTACTCCGAACCCTTCATCAGCGTGTACCAGGGGCCTCGCGGTCTTGACCCGGCCCGCCTGACACCGCGAACTCTGGTCACCAGCGGCATCGTCACCTCCGGCGAGGACGGGGACGTCGTCGCCGTCGTGCTGCAGCCCGACCCGGAGGGCCCGGCGCAGGCGCCCCTGGTGGTGCTGGCCCGCCCCACGGTGCAGTCCGCGTCGCTGTCGCAGGCACTTCGACCCCGCGCCGACGGCACCATCGAGCGCGACTGGG
>NZ_DAORSO010000444.1:0-1016 GCF_035443565.1 Ornithinibacter sp.
TGTTGACGGACACGCTGGTTGACGATGGCGGCGACTGGTTCGGTGACCACGAACTGGCAGTCGTCGTCATCCACCGTGATGACGACGACGTCACGGTGCGTTCAGATGGTGCCGTTGGTGGTCATGGTGTCGTTTGCGGTTGGGCATGGGTGTGCCCCAGGTCACCGGGTGACTCAGCCCGACAGGGCTGGTTGGACAGGGGCAAGGAGCCGCCCGCCGGCGACCATCGTCAGGATCTGCCACGGCGAGGCCTTGAAGCCCAGCCGGCGTCGGTGGGCGCTGACCGCCACACCCAGCGCCTGCAGTGCGTCACCGAGCAGGGACCCGGTCGGGAGGATCGGGGGCAGCATCGGGTCGCGCTCGTAGGCCCACACGGTCGCCGTCTGCCGCAGCCACTCGGCTCGACCGGTGATCCGGCGCAGCCAGGATCGCACGGTGTCCGCGGGCACGTGCAGGTCGGCCGCGATCGCCCGGTATCCGGAGCCCGCATGGTGGGCCAGCAAAGCCGTCACGACGACCTCGACGGTGTCGGCACGTCGCGGCGCCACCTCGGCCGGGAGCAGCACATGGGTGGCCGTGCAACTGCGGCAGCGTGCCCGCCTGGGGCGCACCGACACCCGGGCCCCACGAAGACCGCGTAGGACCCTGGTGCGGGCGTACCCCCAGGGCCGTAACCGCCCAGAAGTACACGAGGGACAGCAGATCTCGGACGCCCTCAGGTCGCCCTCGGCGCCCGCGGGGTCCAGCACGATCAACACGCTCAGCAACTCCTCGCATCAGCCCATCGTCACGGCACCCCCCGTGTGGCGGTAGAGGGCAACTGGTGTTGCACCATGCCCGGGCAGGCGAGCCCCGGCAACCCCTGGACCGCGGGCCGGTCACCACCGCCGAACGTGAGCGAAAGGCCAGGTCTACTGCTGGTCAACGAGTCGCGACACCAAGCCTGAGGACCAACCCTCCTCACCGACCATGACGCAAGATGCCCGAGCGGTCATCATCCAAAGAGTCGCTCAACA